>QOPZ01000001.1 GCA_003331885.1 Cryomorphaceae bacterium
GAGTAGCTATAAAAAGAGATTAAAATTGATATTATTAGAAATTTATTTTTCATTTAAATAGTTGTTGATGCCAGCTATCTTTGGCGCATAATTCCCAGTTTTGGATCATGTCTTTTTTAAACTTAATTAAGTTATTAAAAACTATGGTATTTTCATTTACTTCTTTAGTCAAAACTTTCATTTTAAAATCATTTAACCTATCAATAATGATATCATTACCTTTTCTGTATGAAATATCAAGCCTGTCAAGTAATCTTAAACCATACTCCTTCTCGAGCATTTTTATAAAAGACATTAATTTATCTATTGAGCAACCAGTTGCATTTGAATTATTTTCATCTAATGCAATAAATAAAAAAAAATTATACTTAATTGTAAATGCTGAATTTAACTCACTTCCATGAGATGTCCAGGAAGATAGAAACTGACTAATTTTTTTTTCTAAAGAATTAATTAGCTCATCTTTAAAAGGTCGATTAGATTGATAAATCCACAACTTTGATTCATCACTAATATCATCAAATCTCACAACCATAATTAATCTATTGATGCCTGTTCAACTATTTCAGCTATATCAAGTACTTTAACTTTTTGTTCAGCTTTTTGATTTTTTAAACCATCTGATAACATTGTATTGCAAAATGGGCAACCTGCAGCAATTATTTTTGCATTTGTATCAATTGCTTCTTTAGTTCTTTTAATATTAATTTCTTCATTTCCTTTTTCAGCATCTTTGAACATTTGAGCTCCTCCAGCTCCACAACAAAGACCTTTTTCTTTACAGCTTTTCATCTCTTTTAAATCAGCTTTTACTGAGTCAATTAGATTTCTAGGTGCTTTGAACTCTTTATTTGCCCTTCCAAGATAACATGGATCGTGAAATGTTATTTTTTTCCCTTTAAAAGATTCATTTTGAACTTTGATTTTACCATTTTTAATCAAATCATCTAAAAGCTGTGTGTGATGTATAACATCATAGTTTCCACCTAAACTTGGATATTCATTTTTTATAGTATTAAAACAATGAGGACATGTTGTAACAATTTTCTTAAAATTATAAGAATTGAGAGTTTCTATATTAGAAACTGCTTGCATCTGGTATAAGAATTCATTACCAGCTCTTTTTGCTGGATCTCCAGTGCAACTTTCCTCTATACCTAATACACCAAATGAAATATTTGCCTTATTTAAAAGCTTAACAAATGATTTAGTAATCTTTTTTGCCCTTTCATCAAAAGATCCAGCACATCCAACCCAAAAGAGAATTTCAGGATCTAATCCGTTTTGAGATAATTCTTTTAAAGTTGGAACATTCATATAATTAATCTTTAAAAACTTGAATAGTTACTTTTTTATCTACAAGATCTGTAAATTTTCCATTATATCTTGTAGCTTTTACAAGATGATTGTCAATCCAATGATAATTTCCTCCTCTTGGTTTGCCCATTACCAAACTATGATATTTAAAACCGTTTTCATTTAACCAAGATTCTGTAACGTGTCTATGATCCTCTGTCCTAGATGTAAAAAAACATATGACATGACCCAGATCATACCACTTGTTAAGGGTTTTCAAAGCATCTGGAAAAAGCTTAGCTGTAGCCATTCGCTCTGGCTCTTCATTAGGTATGTCGTCGCAAATTGTTCCATCTATATCAATCAGATAATTTTTAACATCACTAGGAAGTATTGGACTTACTGTTTTTCCGTCCTCAACTTTTTTTTCAAGAAATTCATCTATATTATTTTTCTTCATAGTATTTAGTTTTTCCAGTTTAACCTATCAAGTTGATTGAAAGGCCACGGAGCTCCATTATTTTCAATATTATTCATCATATTATTTAATTCTGTTGGAGCTGATGATTGCTCCATAACCATATACCTTCTCATATCGACAATTATTGATAAAGGATCTATTCCAATGGGGCAAGATTCAACACATGCATTACACGTAGTACAAGCCCATAGTTCTTCTTTTGAAATATAATCATCTAACAATTTTTTACCATCATCAATAAATTTACCATTCTTATCTATATTTTTACCTACTTCCTCTAATCTATCTCTTGTTTTCATAATTATAGTTCTTGGTGATAGGATTTTACCAGTTTGATTTGCTGGACATTCAGATGAACATCTTCCACATTCAGTACAAGTGTAGGCATTAAGTAGTTGAAACCAGTTTAAATCAAAGACATCTGAAGCCCCAAACTTTTCAATTGGCAAATTTGAATTAGATACAGCATATGGATCATTATTAGGATCTAACATCGTCTTAACTTCATTATAAACAGAACTTAAATTATCCATTTTTCCAATAGATTCTAAATTAGAAAAATATGTGTTAGGGAAAGCCAATAAAATATGTAAATGCTTAGAGTAATACAAGTAATTTAAAAAAAATAAAATTCCAATAATATGAGACCACCATGAAATTCTTTCAACATATAAAACAGTTAAGTCACTAAAACTAGAATAGATAGGCGAAAGAAATTGGCTTACAGGAAAATAACCATAGGATTGGTAGTAATCAGAATAGGAAGATGATTGTAAATATAAATCAGTAGCATTCATGTTAAGAAATAAAAGCATCAAAACAAGTTCAATATATAGTATGTAGTTAGCATCGGTTTTGGGCCAACCTTTTAAATCATTAGATATAAATCTTTTAATTTTTAAAATATTTCTCCTAACCCAAAACACAACTACTGAGATAATAACGAGTAATGCCAATATTTCAAAGAAAGCTGTTAAAAAATTATAAAAACCACCTAAATAAGGAGCTAAGACTCTATGCTTATTAAGGAAGCCATCTATAACAATTTCAATCAATTCAATATTGATTAATACAAAGGCTACATAAACAACAAGATGAAGAAATCCAACAAAAGGCTTATCTAGCATTTTTGACTGTCCAAATGCTAATCTGAGCATGTTAAAAAACCTTTGTTTTTTATTATCACTTCTATTAATACCTCTCCCGATATTAATATTTCTTAAAATTTTTTTACAATTAAAAACAAAAAAACTTATTGCAGATATAAAAATAAATCCAAAAAAAACTGATGAAAATATTGACATATCCAAATATAAATAAAAATACTATGCGTGCATAGTATTTTATTACCTATTCCTCCTCTTTATTATAGGGTTTATTTTTTTTTCCAAAAAGAGAAAAGTGAACATATCTTTTTGGGTTTAATCTCAAGTCTTCAATTAATAAATTAATATTACTGCTAGCTGCATTTAAAGATTTAATTAAGTTGTCATCATAAATTAAATTACCAAGGGATCCATTTCCCGAGGATATCTCATTTACTATATTTTCTATGCTATTTGATGATTCTGAAAGATTTTCAATAATTACAGTTAAATCAGAAAAACTATTAGATAAATCTGAAAGTTCATTTGATGATTTATTCACGTTGGTAATAATATTATTTATTTTATTTTTATTCATACTAATCATTTCATCTAAAGTGCCAGCTGAATTTTTTAAATCAGTCACAGTTGATGAAAAATTAGTAATAGTTGACTGAATCTGATCTTTTGCTTGAGTATTTAAAACTGAGTTTAAACTGATTAAAACAGAATCTGCACTGACAACCATAGATTCAATCTTTTCTTGTAAAGGAGATAGCTTATCATTAACAAGCTCAGTTAAACCTGGTGCAATAGAGGAATTCAAAGTGTCTCCACTTTTTGCAATTTCATTTCCATATTTTGGAATTACAGCCAATGCTTTTCCACCGATTAGGCCTGTTTCATATATTTGAGCAGTACTTTGATTAGAAAAATTAAAATCATTTTCAACTCTAAATTTTAATAAGAGTTTTGATGAATTATTGAAAAATTTGATATCCTGAACACTACCAACATTAAAACCGCTGATAGTTACCGGAGTACCTTTACTTACACCTTCAACATCCTCATAAACAGCATAAAAAACTCTGTCTTTAATAAAAACATCATTAGATTTTAAATAACTAAAACCAATTATAAAGAGAATAATTCCTGTTAATACAAGGACACCAGTTTTTATTTCGTAAGATAATTTCAATTAATCTTTTTTTCAAATTTATAAATAAGTGTAAGTATTATTCAAATTCAGACAAATATTTTTTTAAATCATAAAGACCCCCATCTTTAAAAACTGAAATAAAAGAAGATTTAAAACCTGCTTTTATCGCTTTGTTTAATAACTTTTTTGCCTCTTTATAGCTTTTTGTATTTCCATAATAATATTTAATTAAGCCATTAGAATTTATTGTTGATAAGTTATTTAAACCTTTGAAGTTGTAAGATTTCAAGGGCAATAATTTTGAACTAGCTGAAATTTGAATTTTAAAAATATAATTATTGTCACCTTTAAAAGTCCCTTTTGTTGTATTAATAATTGAATTGTAATTTAGTTTTTTTGCATCAATAGTACTTAAATATTTTACAATTCCGTTTGAAATAGATTTTGCAATTTCTTTTTGACCTTTTGAAGAATTTAAATATTTTCCTTCAATTTTATTTGTTAAAAATCCTGTTTCAACTAAAACACTTGGCATGTATGTATTTCTTAATACCACAAATCCAGCTTGCTTAACTTTTCTGTCTTTTCTATTTAAGTCTTTAACAAGAAAGTCTTGAATATAATCTGCTGCTATTATACTTTGATCTAAATATTCTTCTTGCATAAGAACTAAACTTATTACTGATTCTGGATTGTTTGGATCAAAACCATCGTATTTTTCTTCATAATCTTCCTCCAAAAAAATTACAGAATTTTCTTTTTGAGCAATTTTAAAGTTTCTCTCATTTGCATGTAGACCAAGAACAAAAGTGCCAGCACCATATGCATTTGAATTGTGAGCGTCACAATGGATTGAAATAAATAAATCTGCATTTGCATTATTTGCAATCTGAGCTCTTTTGTAAAGGTCTATAAATCGATCATCCTTTCTTGTATATATGACTTTTAAGTTCTTGTTATTTTTAGTTAAATCACTACCTACATTTAAGGCAATATTTAAAACAATGTTTTTTTCATAATATCCATTGCCCCTGTTACCAGGATCTTTTCCTCCATGACCAGGATCAATTACAACTACATAATCATTATTTGTTGCTTGAGAATTAACATTAAAAGAGCAAAGAAAAACTATACATAAAAAAAAGTTAATATGTCTTAAAAAAATCATCTCTTATAAAATTATCATTAATTTTGATAAATCTTTTATCACATTGTATTTTAATAAAAAACATATAATAGTTTTAATTATCGCATTATGTTTTTTTAATGTTTTTTTTAACAATCATAATATATATTCTCAAGAAATAGAAAAAGACACAATATATTCAGATAGTCTTAAAACAAATTTTATCTTGGATGAGGTAAGGAGAAAAGCAAAAGGATTTATACAAATTAATAATAAAGATAAGATTATCACATTATATGATAATGCGGAACTGTATTATATGGATATTGAGCTTAAATCAGGTATTATTAAGTTCAATTGGGAAAGTAATATTGTTTCAGCTGGCAGAATTAGGGATTCAGTTGGTAATTATACCCAATCTCCTGTTTTTAAACAAGGTGGTGATGAAATTAATCCTGATTCTTTGAGATATAACTTTGATTCTAAAAAAGCTCTTATTTGGAATTCAAGGACTAAGCAAAATGATATGAATGTTTTTTCTTCTGCTACAAAGAAAGAAAGTGATTCGATATACTTTATTAAGGAAGCTAAGGTTACAACATCTAGCAATCTTGATGATCCTGAATATTACATAAGAGTAAGATCTGGAAAGTTTATACCTAAAAATAAAATTATTGCTGGGCCAAGTAATTTATATATTTATGATGTACCAACTCCTATATTTCTCCCTTTTGCTTATTTTCCTCTATCTGAGGACAGAAACTCAGGTTTTATTTTTCCAACAATAGGTCAAAATAATAGAAGAGGGTATTTTTTTCAAAACGGAGGATATTACTTAGCTCCATCTGAATATTTTGATCTAACATTACTAGGTGATTATTATACTAACGGAAGCTATGGAATGAGAGTTGAATCATCTTATAGAAAGAGATATTCATTTAATGGTAGGCTTAGTCTAAGATTTGAAAATTTAATAGATGGTGAAAGAGGCTTGCCAGGATATTCAAAATCTAATATTTATAATATTCGATGGTCACACTCTCAAGACTCTAAAGCAAATCCTTACAATAGATTTTCAGCATCTGTTAATTTAGGTAGCAGTAATTATTTTAGAGAATCTTTGAATCAAATAAATACACCAAATTTTCTAAACAATACATTAAACTCATCGGTTTCATTTTCTAAAACATTTAGAGGTTATCCATCTGTCAATATATCATTAACAGCATCACATTCACAAAATACAAGGTCTAATACAGTTAGTCTTGTACTTCCAACATTTCAAGGGAATGTAGAAAGAGTTTATCCATTTGTAAAAAAAAATGGACAAAAGAAAGGGTTTTTTAAAAATATTAATTTTCAATATTCATTTAGAGGAGAAAATAGAATAAATACTACTGATTCATTATTTTTTAAAAAAGGGATGTTTGATGATGCAAAATATGGCATGAAACATACGATTCCAATAAGCACAAATTTTAAAATATTGAAACATTTTAGCGTAAGTATGAATGGTAATTTTGAAGAAATATGGACAGGAAATACAATAATTAGAAATGACTATAACAATGATACTCAAGAGCCTGGTGAAAGGTTGAAGATAAATGGTTTTGACAGGTTTAATCAATATAATTTTGGAATGAGTATAGGTACAACTGTATATGGTCTATTTAATTTTAAAGAAACAAGTAAAATTCAGTCAATTCGTCATGTTATAAGACCTTCTATAAGCTATAATATAAGGCCTAGCTTTGAAAAATATTACGATACTTACATAATTGATGCAAATGGAAACACAGCAGAATATACCAGATTCGAAGAAAATTTCTTTGGCTTACCATCAAGAAGATACTCAAGCTCAGTAGGATTACAAGTGAGTAATAACATTGAAGCAAAAGTTAATGAAAAAGACAGCCTTTCTACTGAGCCTAGGAAGATAACTATTTTAAATAACCTTAATATATCTACAAGCTATAATATAGCTGCAGATTCATTACGGTTATCCCCTATTCGAATGACAACAGGAACAAACCTCTTTAAAAACAAATTAAATTTAAATTTGGCTGCAACATTTGACCCATATAGTATTAATGAAAATGGATTAAGAATAAATAAACTCAATATAAGTGATGGAGGAGGTTTATTAAGAATGACAAGCGCAAATATTAATATGAATTTTTCAATTGACAGTAAATCTTTTAATTCAAATTCATCAAAAGAAAATAGTGAAAATTTAAGTGGGGGTGGAAGAGATGATGATTTATTTGGTTCAAGCCAGGATTTAACAAAAAGCACTTTTGATGATGAAGAAAATGATGAAAGAAGGAAAGAAAACTTAAAAGAATATATTAATAATATTGGGTGGGATTTAAGATTTGCCCATTCTTTGACTTATTTAAATAATAAAAAACAAAGAAGAATTGGAAATAACTCTTTAATGTTTTCAGGTAATATCATGTTGTCAAAAAAGTGGAAAATTGGAGGATCATCTGGATATGACTTTAAAAACAAAGGTTTTACTTATACTCAATTGAGATTTGAAAGAGATCTAGATAGTTGGAAAATGAATTTTAGCTGGGTTCCTTTTAGCGTAAGGGAATCTTGGTATTTTTTCATTGGAATTAAATCTGGATTTTTAAGTGATTTGAAATATGACAAAAGGAAAGAACCAGATAAAAGACTTTAAATATTTAATATGAAAAAAATTATTTTTTTTGTTAGTATATTTATTTTATTAACACAATGCACCCAACATTCAGATATGAAAAAAATTATTAAATCAGATAATGCTCCAAATCCAGTTGGACCTTATAGTCAAGCTGTAATGGTTGATAAAACATTATACATCTCAGGACAAGTAGCAATAAACCCAGAGAATAACGAATTGATCATAGGTTCGATTGAAGCTGAAAGCAAACAAATAATGAAAAATATAAAGTCAATTCTGAATCAAGCAGGATATAATTTTAATAATGTAGTTAGGTCAAAAATTTATTTAACTGACATGAATAACTTTTCAAAAGTTAATAATATATATGGATCATATTTTCAAAAAAATCAAGAACCAGCTAGAACAACTATAGAGGTAAGTGGTTTACCATTGGGTGTAAATGTTGAAATTGATATGATAGCAGTTTCTATTGACTAGAGTTATTTAAATGGTATTTAACTAAACCATCAATGGGTCTTCTTAAAATGTTACCACAATTCATGTTGTTTTTTTTCAAACATTCCTTAAGTTCATCTTGTAAATAAAAACAAATTGACCCTACAAAATGTAATGGGATTTGCTTGCAATCTTGAAACTGCTCTATCTGATTTTTAATAAATAAATTAAAACCTTTTTTAATCAGTTTTTTGGAATAGGGTTTTTCTTTGTTTTCAATTAAAAACCTTGCAAATTTAGCTAAGTATGTATTTGGGTTAGGTTTTTTATATAAACGATCTTTTATTTCACTGGCCTCAAGACGAAAAGATCGATAAAACTCTTTTGAAATTGATGTAGGCATTTTTTCAAAAAAATAATCTCTTATTAACTGTCTTCCAAAGTAATTTCCACTAGCATCATCCATTAAAATATAGCCAAGTGAAGTAACTTTTTGAATTATGTTTTTTCCATCAAAGTATGTACAGTTTGAACCAGTGCCTAAGATTGATACAATAGATTTTTCTTGATTTATACATGACGCATAAACAGCAGCATATGTGTCTTCCTTTACAATTATGGATGAATTAATAAATATAGATTCAAATACTTTTTTGATTAACTTTTTTGGAGGTTCGGTTCCACAACCTGCTCCGTAAAAATATAAATGTGAAATCTTTTTACGATTTTGATATAAATCATAATTATTAATTACCCTCTCTTTAATTATATTACTATCTAATACTTGTGGATTTAATCCTAGTGTTTGGGTTTCAAAAAACTTATTGTTATCTGAATCTAAACAAATCCAATCTGTTTTTGTTGATCCACTATCAACTATAAGCTTCATTTAATATTAAGTTTTAATTACAGAAATGATTAGCTAAATCTATAAGTTTATTTGAATATCCTGCCTCATTATCATACCAAGAAATTATTTTATAAAACTTTGAATTTAATTGAATTCCAGCCTTTGCGTCAACAATTGAGGTTCTACTATCTCCTATAAAATCTTGTGAAACAACTAGCTCTTCAGTGTAGCCCAAAATACCTTTAAGTTTATTTTCTGAAGCAGATTTAAACGTTTTCATTACTTCATCATAAGATGTTTCTTTAGAGAGTTTAACAGTTAAATCAACAACTGAAACATTTGCTGTTGGAACTCTAAATGCCATCCCAGTAATTTTACCTTCCAAACTTGGAATAACTTTAGTTACTGCTTTTGCAGCACCAGTAGATGCTGGTATTATGTTTAAAAGAGAGCTTCTTCCACCTCTATAGTCTTTTTTTGATGGGCCATCAACAGTAAATTGAGTAGCAGTAACTGCATGAACCGTAGTCATTAAAGCTTCCTCAACACCAAAACTATCATTTAAAACCTTTATTGGAGGTGCTAAACAGTTTGTTGTACAACTTGCATTAGATATAATCAAATCATTTTTATCAACTTCATCATGATTTACACCCATTACATACATAGGTGCATCCTTGGAGGGAGCAGAAATAACAACTTTTGGAGCTCCTCCATCAATATGAAGCTGGGCAGTTTCTAAGGTTGTAAAAATTCCAGTACATTCTAGAACAACATCAACTCCCTTAAGGTCCCAAGCAATTTTTTTAGGATCTCTTTCAGATGAAATTTGAATTTTTTTTCCATCAACAATTAAACTGTTATCATCTGATAAAACATCAGCTTTACATTTTCCGTGTACTGAGTCATATTTTAATAAGTATGCTAAATGTTTTATATCTAACAAATCATTAATTGCTACAACTTCTACATCATTTCTATCAATAGCAGCTCTTAAAACCATTCTACCTATTCTACCAAAACCATTAATTCCAATTTTAATTTTTCCCATTTATTATAATTTATGTATTCATTATTTGAGACATTCTCAATAATTCTTTATTAATTTTTGTTTTACCTTTTAATGCTTTATTCAAAGGAGTATATATTATTTTTCCATTGTCTATTCCTACCATTAATCCATTTTTACCTTCTATTAATGCCTCTACAGCTTTGACACCAAGTTGTGTGCCTAAAACTCTATCAAAACATGTTGGTGACCCTCCTCGTTGAATATGTCCAAGGACTGAAACTCTAGTCTCATATTTAGGAAGATTTTCCTCAATTTTTGATGCCAGCTCAAAGACATTCTTTCCTGTTTTATCTCCCTCAGCTACAACAATAATACTCGATGTTTTACCCGATTTTTTACTCTTTTTTAATGAATTAATTAAATTATCAAAAACCATATTGACCTCTGGAATTAAAATTTCCTGAGCTCCAATTGCTAATCCTGAATTTAAAGCTATATAACCTGCATCAGCACCCATAACTTCAACAAGAAATAATCTGTGATGAGATATGGCAGTATCTCTAATTTTATCAATAGCATCTATTACGTTATTTAAAGCAGTATCATAACCTAAGGTATGGCTAGTTCCAAATAAATCATTATCAATAGTTCCAGGTATTCCTATAACAGGAAAATTAAATTCATCTTTTAGTTTTAAGGCTCCCGTGAAAGAACCATCTCCTCCAATAATAATTAAACCATCAGCACCCATAGCCTTAAGGTTTTCATACGCTTTTTTTCTTCCCTCTATTGATTTAAATTCTTCGCATCTTGCAGAATATAAGAAGGTGCCACCTCTATTAATAATTCCCCTAACACTTCTAGTATTTAAAACTTTAGTGTCATTTTCAATTAAGCCTGAATATCCTCTTATTATGCCAATACATTTTTTATTATAGTGAGCGCAAGATCTAACAACTGCTCTTATGGAAGAATTCATTCCTGGAGCATCACCACCTGACGTTAATACAGCTATCGTATTCATAATAAGGTGCAAAATTACGTTATATTTTTAAAAAAGTAAGAATCTAAGATTCTAAATCTATCCAAATATTTCCTTTTTTATTGGATTCAACAGCTTTTTCAATAAAATCCATTCCTCTTACTCCTTCGTCAATAGTAGGAAATTCACCTTTCTGAATTTTTTCTTTTCTGATTGCTCGAGCAACTCCACGGTAAATATTGCCCATAGCATCAAAAATACCCTCTGGATGACCAGCAGGAAGCTTTGTTCCATCAAGAGACAACTTAGAATTATAGAAATGACCAGGTTTAAGGACTTGTAATGGCTTATCAGCTGTGTAATAATATAAGTAGTTTGGATTTTCTTGTTCCCATGATAAAGATCCTTTAGAACCATAAATACTAATATTTAAATTGTTTTCCAGACCTGTTGCTATTTGTGTAGATCTGATAGTGCCTTTACAACCATTTTCCATTCTTACCAGAACACTAACATCAATATCTAAAGGATTATCATCATATAAGTTATTTAAGTCAGCTAGGATATTTTTTACTTTCATACCGCAAACTAATTCAAGCATATTAAATGCATGAGTGCCAATATCTGCAAGACAGGAACTTATTCCGCTAACCTCTGGATTTAATCTCCAAGTAGAGTTTCTTTTATCTTTATCATGAATAATGTCATTTATCCATCCTTGAAAATATGTCGAATCTACTCTTTGAATATTACCAATAACATTATCAGAAATCATTTTGGTCATTTGTCTGACCATTGGATAACCAGTATATGTATGTGTAACAGCAAAAACTAAATTTTTTGATTTTTTTATTTCTTTTAATTCTAAAGCTTCTTTTAGAGTTACTGATAATGGTTTTTCACATATAACATGAAAGCCATTCATAAGAAAAGTTTTTGCCATTGGAAAGTGCAAAAAATTAGGGGTTAAGATGCATACGGCTTCAATTTTTACATTTGACTCAAGTTTAGATTCTACTTCAGCCATTTCTTCATAATTATTATAAACCCTTGACAAATCTAATCCTAAATCATTGGCAGTACTTATATTAATTTTAGAATTAGAACTAAAAACACCCCCAACTATTTCATAGCGATCAAACATTACTGCAGCGACCTTATGAAGAACTCCAATGAGTGAGTCGTTTCCTCCACCTACAAAACCAAGTTTAATTTTATTGCTAGGCATTTTTATATCTTATTTTTTCTAATTTTTTTCTATTTAAATACAATATCCCAAAGAATACTACTAATATTAATGGAAAATAGGTAATATTTCCTAGAGTTGCTTTTCCAGCTGCAAGTTCTGCTAAATCTTGTGTCAATCCTGAATCTAATGCATTCTGAGTATTTTCATCAATCCATGATCCTATTACAGGCTGCCATATTCCAGTTGCAAGCATACCAGCTCCACCAACCAATGACATACCCAAAGCACCTGTTTTTGGGAGATATTCTGAAACAAAACCTATCATCGTTGGCCAGAAATAACAAACTCCAAAAGCAAACAATATAGCTACAAAATAAAGTGATTTTCCATCAACAACAGATAAAAGATAAATTGCTAAAGTTGAAACTATTGCAGACATAAAAAGAACTCCAACAGGATTTAATTTATGAACTATAGGGCCAGCAAAGTATCTTCCTACGGCCATAACGCCAGTCACCATAGCTAAAATCAACATTGGACTTGCTCCGGATTTATCTAATAGAGGAGCTAGCCATTGTTGAGTACCCAACTCTGTAACAGCTGTTAATGTCATACACGCGGCAATAAAAACAAACAATGGAGTTAGAGTAGATTTTAAGTTTATCATTGTATCGGTTTCAATATTTTCAGATTTTGGAAATAGTGATTTAAAAAACATATATCCATAAATTAAAGTAGGCAAAATCATAGAAGCTATTTTTATTTGCCATCCCAAAGACATAGTATTTAATAACTCAACAACTAATGAACCAATAACAATTCCACCTGGGAACCAAACATGGAATTTATTTAACATTGTCGTTCTATTGTCTGAGTGCATATCAGCGATTAATGGATTACAAGCAGCCTCAACGGAGCCATTAGCAAATCCAATCAAAAAAGATGATAAAAGAAGTGTGGTAAACCCATCTGCATAAATTGTCATTACAAGACCGATTAAATGAGAAAGAAAAGCTGCAACAAGTAATTTCTTTGGACCAAAATAATTATACAAAAGTCCTCCAAATATTGTAGCAACGGGAAAGCCCCAAAAGGCCATTGCATTAATCCATCCTAGTTGAGTATTGTTCAAACCAAAATCGACACCTAGTTCTGTAAGAATACCAGCTCTAATGGCAAATGTCATTGCAGTTACAGTTAAAGCGATACATGAAGCATTAAATAATGCTTTTTTTGAAATATTTAATTCCATTGTTTTATTTGATTTAGTTGTTATTTCTAAAGATATAAATTATTTCTTTTTTTTCTTCCTGATTTTTTGAATTAACTCAGAAAAGGAATCAAATTCGACATCGTAAGAAATTCCAATACCTTGTGTGTAGCCTATTTCATCTCCAAAAAATTGATACTCATTTTCCTTGTTGAATATTCTAGCTTTTAGATTGCCGGTATCATTAAGTAAAAATTCAATTTGAACATCACCTAGAATCACATTCTCTTCAGTTCCACTTACTGGGACTCCAATTTTACCGTTAATCAATATCCTGTCACTGATTTCACTTTGCAATGATAATCCAATTCTATCTCTGTTCAATAAACTTGATGATGAAAACTTGTCTCCTTGAGAAAAATTAATACCAACATTCATTTTATCATCAGGATTTGTAAAAATTTCATCGATTATTCCAGATGCTCGTTGGAAAAGGTTATTTGTAATTGTTTGAGATGAAACAATTGAATTGTTTCCACTTTCAGTAAAAAAACCTTGACTGATAAGAGAAATTGCTTGAGTTTGTTTATTCTCATAATCATTAAGGTAGTATTCAAGCTCAGACTTTATAGATCCTCTAGTATTAGGAAAGGAAATATCAAATTTTGGAGTTTGTAAATTTGAAAGTTCTCCTAAAAGATAAACGTTTACAAAAGTTGGAATTTTTCTGTTAAAAGATGCGTTTTGTATAAGTGCAGCAGGATTAGCTCCGCCAGGAACTTCATATATGGCCTCAGCATTGATTATACCTTTATAGGGGTCTCCATCCCATGTTATATTTGCTCCTTTTTTAATCTCAAAAATCCTTTCTACAAATCCAAAGTTTTTAAAATGATATTTACCAACATTTGTTATAAAATCTCCTTTTATATTAAATTTTCCTGAATAATCAGACTCGAAAATAAAATCACCATTACCTCTTCCAGATATTTTTGACCCACTATTCTCATCAAAAATAATTTCAAGTTCAGCATTATCGTTTAAATTTAAATTAACATTAACCTCCAGGCCTTGATTTATTATGTTCTCTGTTGTATTATCATTAGATGAAAATTTGAGATACGATAGATTTCCAACTCCATCATCATATTTAATTGGAATTGTAATTTTAGTTTCTTTATTTGTAGATCCTGAAATATTAATGTCTAAATCTTTACCTGGTCCATAAAATTTTGCTGATCCGTTTAAGTATCCTGTGCCATAATAAAAATCATTGTCATCATATGATGTGTTTATGGCTAACAGGTTTTCAGAAATAATATTAAAATCTAAAAACCAATCTTTTAATCTATTATGATTGATTTGTCCATTTAAAATACCATGACTATTTTTCAACACATCTTGAATTTTAAATCCTTTCATATAAATAGACATTTCATTGAGCTTAAAAGAAGGATTCTCTGGGAAAGAATATCTAATACCTAGATAAGGCACATCAAAACTTGAGTCATTTGCAGTTAAATATCCTTCAAAATTTGGTTTGTAAAAAGTACCTGTAATATTAAAATTTGAATCAAAATATCCCTCAAAGTTTTGCAATACTTCTTCACCAATTGCTGAGAATGGTTTAATTAGAAAATTATTCGTTTTAACATTCAAATCTATTGGATAATCATTGTCATCAATTTTAAAAAAACCATCTAAATGAAAAGTGTTTAAATTATTTTTAACAATTTTAAATTCAATATCATATTTATCTTTAGATTCAGAACTTATTATATCTAAAAAACCATCACCTAAAACAAATCCATTTGATGAAAGATTTTCTAAAATTATTTTAGACTGACTTGAATATATACCTTCATCTTTACTAAGTGATATGTTTCCATTAACTAAACCTTCATAAAGAATGTTTTTTGGTCTTGGTAATAGAGATGAAAAACCAACATTCTTAAAAATTGACTCAAAATCAAATTTATCTTCATTATTTAAATATTTAAACTCAATTATTTGATCGTTTGATGTGATTTTAGTGGATTTTAATTCTTTATAATTTTTACTTAATATCAATTTATTTTTATTTGATTGGTTAGATTTATCAAGAATCCATTTATTCTTATTATAATCAAATGAAATATCTAAGAAAGAAAATACAGTTCTATTGTTTTCATCAATTGTATGGTTAAAACTTATTTTATTTGCTCCATTAATTGAATTAAAATTTATTAGAATATTTGTTTTATCATCTTTAAAGTCTGAAACTAATTTGACATTATTTCCATTGAATAACTTAGATTTCAATTTATCCAGATTTATAACTCCATATTTATCATTGATTTTTAAATCTATATTTTCTAAGACTATATCTTTAGATTTTAAATATGAACTTGTAAAAAAAACCTCAAAGGATTTATCTTGATTGAAATTTCCTCTCAAAAAAGTGTTTTCGTCAATTGTTATATCACTATTTATTACGCTTGCAATTTTTGGCTTCAAATTTAAATTAAAGCTAAAGTCATCAAAAAAACTTTCATCAATTGGATCAAAATTTTCATAATTTGATAAAACATAATTTTTTAATATTTCATTAAACTTTAGAAAATTTAAATCTCCAATAATAATCCCATTAATTGCATCTGGGGAATTAATATTATAAAATCTCTTATTATTGTTAATTCTGGATTGAGCTAATAATTCATCAAAACTATATTTGATATCTCCAGAATTATATTTAAAGTTCGAAAAAGAAACATCTCCTATCAAGTCTGAAATACTGGTTCCTCTCAATTTTGTTTTTATTTCACCTGACAAGAAATTATTTAAATCATTTGTAATTTTTAAATTACCAATTCTTGCATCAATTATTTGAGTTGAAAAATCAAAATCAATTAATTCATCTGAATAATCAATTAAACCAGTAAAATTCATTATTAAATTATCATCATTTACCTTAAGCTCACCATTAAAAACCTTATCTGAAACATTGCCAAAAACAGAAATTTCGTTGTAAACATATTCGTTTATTTCTAATGACTGTATTTTTCCATTAAGTTGTGAATTCAAAAACTCAGGAATAAATCCTTGACCATCAATTGTAAATTCAAAGTTTGATTTACCAAGAAAAGGAAGTGTAATAAAATTTGATAAATTAATGTTATCACCCTTAAAAGTGCCAACATATTTTGCATTATCTATATTATCAAAATCAGAAATATTTAATGCTGAAAATATTTTTCCATTATTATTGAAAAGCTCAAAATTTGAAATAATATTATCATTTGAATAATTAATAAATCCCTTTAGTGAAAATCTTCCTATTGATTCTAAGGAACTTGGTAATATAGATCCAAAAATATTAGGAAAAGTTTTTGATATTTCATAAGATGAGGAGTTAAACTCTTTAAAATCAAGGTTTATGTTGTTAAAAGATTTAGTAAATGGATCTTTGATGATTATTGAAGTATTTATTTCTGTGTATTCATTTTCTAATTCTAGATTATTTAAAATAATTTCATTTTTATTACCATTAAATTTTAAATTTAAATTAAATAAATTGTCAATAGAACCAGAAATAAAATTTGAAGAAATTATTCTTGAATTTTTAATATCTCCATAATAAATTACGCTATCAAGATTATTAGTTTTTTCAATAAAAACATTAAGATTAATATTTGAGTTTTTATACACTAATCTAACATCATTTAAACTTAAATTATCTTTTGAAATATTTACATTAGAGTTAATTGAATTAATTTGATGAATTTCATTTAATTTAATATTTGAGTTTTTTAATGAAAAATCAATGTTGTTTTTTGATATAATAAAATCATTAATGTCAAAATTAATATTGTTAGTATTATCAGAATTAATTATCCTAAAGTCGTTTAAAAGAAGTGTTTTTATTAATAGTTTATTTTCACTGTTAAGAGAATATGATTTTTCAATTTCATCAAAATCGTTAAAGTTTTCAATAAAGAATGATCCCTTTTGAATAACTATTTTATCAAAATCATATTCATTATTTATTACAGCATTTTGAACACTTGTTGGATTTACTAAAATTTTAGGCGAATAAAAAAGAGTGTCTTTATTATTATTAAAAATTATAACATTATCGAAGGATAAATCTCCTGAAAAATTAAAATCTACATCATCTAACTTAACCGAGTAGTTAGAGTTTTTAGAAAACTGATTGGAAATAATATTCTGAATATTATTTTCCAAATAAGAAAGTGTTGTTAAAACAACAATTATAAATAGAAATAAAAAGATTATTAATTTCTTTCTGGAAAAAATATTTTTGATAATAGATAGCATTATATTTACAAAAACAAAGATTGTGCCCGTAACAATTTTAGGAATAGAATCATCTTGTGATGAAACTTCTGCAGCTATAATTTCTGATAAAAAAATATTATCAAATGTTATTGCAAACCAGGAGGTTCATAAAAAATATGGAGGGGTTGTGCCTGAATTAGCATCAAGAGCCCACCAAAAAAATATAATTCCCGTCGTTAATCAAGCACTTTCAAAAGCAAATATCGCAAAAAATAAGATAGATGCCATAGCATACACTAGAGGTCCTGGTTTACTTGGCTCTCTTTTAGTAGGTTCCTCTTTTGCTAAATCACTTTCAATGTCACTTAAAATTCCATTAATTGAAGTAAATCACATGCAAGCACATTTATTATGTCATTTTATCGAAGACAACTGCGATATAAAAACAAATTTTCCATTTATAGGCGTAAATATATCAGGTGGACATACACAAATTATATTATGTAAAGATTATTTTAATATGGATCTAATCGGAGAAACTTTAGATGATTCAATTGGCGAAGCATTTGATAAATGTGGTAAAATAATGGGTCTAGAATATCCAGCTGGTCCGCTAATAGATAAAAATTCTTTAATGGGTGATCCAAATAAGTTCAAATTTACTGTTCCTAAAGTTGAAGGATTAGATTTTAGTTTTAGTGGTTTAAAAACAAATTTTAAAAGATGTGTTGAAAAAGGCATTAAAGCAAAAGAAAGCTTTTTAAAAGAAGAATTAAATAACCTATGCTCATCAATACAATCAACAATTGTTAAGATACTCTCTATTAAAATTGAGGCTGCTGTTAATAAAACTGGTATTAAAAATATAGTATTTGGAGGTGGAGTTTCAGCAAATTCAGGAATAAGAAATTATTTTAACAAAAATAAAAACTTAAATGTTTTTTTTCCTAAAAGAGAATATACTACAGATAATGCTGCTATGATTGCCATGGTTGGGTATTTAAAATTTAAGAATAATAAATTTTCAAACCTAGATGTTGTTTCAAAAGCTAGATACAAGATTTAATGGAATTATTTTATAATAAACATATTGATTCTCAGACTAAAGAGTTTATACTTGAAAAGGAGGAAAATAATCACATAATTAAGGTTTTAAGAAAAAAACAAGGCGATATAATTGAATTTACAAATGGAAATAATATTAGCTTTAAAACTAAGATTATAACAATTGCTAAAAAAAGTTCAACTTTTAAAATAATATCTAGAAAAAAAATTAATCCTCCACCCCACTTACACATAGGTATTTCTATTTTAAAATCTCCATCTAGATTTGAAGTATTTCTTGAAAAGGCAGTTGAAATTGGAGTCTCAGAAATTACACCTATTATTTGTGAAAGGACATATAAAAAAACAATTAATTCAAAAAGACTTAATAAAATTTTAATATCCGCTTTAAAACAATCATTTAAATATAATTTACCAAAACTTAATAACCCAATTGACTTTAAAAATTTCATTAAATTAAAAAATGAAAAAAACAAATTAATTGCTACTTGTGAGGAATATAATAAAAGTCATCTTTCAAATGAATATAATATTAAAATGAAAAATTTAATATTGATAGGTCCTGAGGGAGATTTTAGTAAAAAAGAATTAGATGAATCAAAAAATTCTGGATTTAAGTTTGTTAGCCTTGGCGATACAAGATTAAGAGCCGAAACAGCTGGTATAATGGCCTGTGCTATTTTTTCATTTATTAAGTAATATATTTGTTAAATGATTAAAGGAGGTTTATCTAATTCAATAACAAAGTCTATATTTTATTTAATATCTACTATCCTTATTGGTTACCTTATAATTAAACTTAAAATAATCGTTGGTTATTTATTAATTGCTTCAATTTTAACATTATTGTCAAGACCAATTGTTAAATTTCTTTGTGATAAACTTAAATTTAGAATGACTATAGCAAGCATTTTTGCAATTATTCTGATTTTAATTATAATTTCTGGGATTATTTCTCTTTTAATTCCTTTAGTTCTAGAACAAGGAAAGAATCTTTCTCTACTAAACGTTAATGCTTTTCAAGAAAGAGCCAACACACTTTATTCAGAGTTTGGTATTTATCTTAATAAATATAATATAAGCATTAGTGATAGTATTTTTGACATTCAAGGATTTACAAAAAATAGTGTTGAAGCCATACCAGCACTTCTTAATTCAATTGGATCAGTTTTAGGTTCATTAACTATAGGAATTCTTTCTATTTTATTCATTACCTTTTTTTTGTTAAAAGACGGTATTTATTTTGAAAAAATATTTGTTCTTTTATTTCCTTCCAAAATGAAAAAGAGAATAGAAAGTTCACTTTTACAGATAAAACATCTTCTTTCTCGTTATTTCTTAGGTCTTATTTTTCAAATAAGTATTTTATTTTTTCTCTACACAATAATTCTTTTAATATTTGGAGTTAAAGATGCTGTTGTGATTGCATTTTTATGTGCACTTTTAAATTTAATTCCCTATATAGGTCCTTTAATTGGTATTATTCTAATGAGTTTTTTAACAATGACAAGCTATTTAGGAGAAGATTTTAGTAGTGTTATTATTCCTAAAACTATATATGTAATCATAGGATACATTATTGCTCAACTTGTAGATAATTTATTAAGTCAACCTTTTATATTTTCAAATTCAGTTAAATCACATCCTCTTGAAATTTTTCTTGTAATATTAACGGGAGGGATATTATTTGGAGTTGGAGGAATGATTCTAGCTATCCCATCTTACACAGTAATTAAGGTGTTTCTTAAAGTTTTTTTTAGTGAAAATAAGCTCGTAAAGAAACTTACAAAAAACCTTTAGTTTATTTTTTTACATATTAAATTAAAACTTAAATTTGGATTCCAATTTGGAGAGGTGCCAGAGTGGTAATGGAGCAGATTGCTAATCTGTCGACGGGAAACTGTCGCCGGGGTTCGAATCCCCGTCTCTCCGCAAAAACCCTTGTAAGTCATTTATTTACAGGGGTTTTTATTTTTGGTTGCCTGAATCGTTGCCTTTACTGCATAATTTAGACGACTAATTAAAAACACTTTTAGTCTTTTGTTGAATCATATTTACTTTCAGCCCGATTTTGTATGTTCACTACTGAACGCATGAATTCCGGAAGGAACTGCATTACTTGATTATCGTTCGTATCATTAAGGCTATGCACCAATTCAGCTTTATCTCCTATGGCAAGTTCTTTATATCTATCCACTACTCTTAGACCATGTGCAGGATCATGGATATCCCCAACCACTCCAGGTTCTTTTCGGTATGCAAGAAAAACTGGGGGAGAGTTTTCTGTTATTGGTTCTAACATTTGTTCATAAAAAGATTTTCCCGGCAGTGCCTGACCCATATAAATTCCTACAATTCCCGGATCCATAGAATGAGCTAGATACCAACTCACAAAGCTTCCCCTCGATTGTCCTCCAATAATAATATTTTCGATATTAAAATTATAGGTGTTGGCATTCTCTTTCACCCATTCAAACATAATTTTCGCATCCGCAACGCATATCTGATAATCAGAAGGCCCTTGAGCTTTTGCAATTGATTCCCAGCTAACTATAGCAGTTCCTTCCGCTACTGTAGGATCAGCCCAGGAACTTTTAACATCATTGGCAGTTGAACCATTATGGTGGGCATAAATAAATACCGGGGCGGGTTTACTGACAGACGGCAAATAAAGATTCAGCCATTGTCTGTCCTCCGGTCCATATGAAACATGATGGTAGGTTGGTGTTTTTACTTGTCCTAAAAGAATACAGGGTAAAAGCAATATTATGAAAATAAATGTAATCCTCAATTAAATATTTTTTTTAAAAATACATTTTTTGAATTAAATGAAATGAAAAAATAACTCTTCTCTATCAATTAGAAACATACCATTATTTTGTCTTTTGGCTTTGATTTGACCTTTCTTGATTTTGTCTCTTATGGTTCTTGGTGTTAGGTTTAATTCAAAAGCAACTTCCTTGGTAGTTATAAACTTGGAATCTTTACCCATTGCTTTATGAATGGTTTTATCAATTTGAGCTAAAATTTTTTGATAAGAGATATTTCTGTTACTGGTATCTAAAAAACATTACATTTGCGCAAAATTATAGTAGATGAACTCTATTAGAAATATTGCAATTATTGCTCATGTTGACCACGGGAAAACTACACTGGTTGATAAAATATTACATCATTGCAAATTATTTCGAGATAATAAAGAAATAGGTGAGTTAATATTAGATAACAATGATTTAGAAAAAGAAAGAGGAATTACAATACTTTCTAAAAATGTTTCTGTTCAATATAAAGGAGTTAAAATAAATATTATAGACACACCTGGTCATGCTGATTTTGGAGGAGAAGTTGAAAGAGTCTTAAATATGGCTGATGGAGTACTACTATTGGTTGATGCATTTGAAGGTCCAATGCCACAAACAAGATTTGTATTACAAAAGGCTCTCGATCTAAAATTAAAACCATTAGTAGTAGTAAATAAAGTTGATAAAGAAAACTGTAAGCCTGATGAAGTTTATGAGTCTGTATTTGATTTAATGTTTGAACTAGATGCTGAAGAATGGCAATTAGATTTTCCTGTCATCTATGGTTCAGCAAAAAACAATTGGATGTCAGAAGATTGGACAAATCAAACAGATAACATTGAACCACTTTTAGATTCTGTAATTAAGTATATTCCAAAACCTAAAGTTTTAGATGGAACACCACAAATGCTTATAACTTCCTTAGATTACTCCTCATTCACAGGAAGGGTTGCTATTGGAAGATTACAAAGAGGTGTTTTAAACCAGGGTGATAATATTAGTTTAGTTAAAAGAGATGGATCAATTATAAAATCAAAAATTAAAGAGTTAAATGTTTTTGATGGATTAGGCAAATCAAAAGTTAATAATGTTAATTCTGGAGATATCTGTGCAGTTGTTGGACTAGAAAATTTTGAAATTGGAGATACGATCGCTGATTTTGACAATCCAGAAGCATTACCAACAATAAATATTGATGAACCAACAATGAGTATGCTATTTACAATTAATGATTCTCCATTTTTTGGAAAAGAAGGTAAATATGTTACATCAAGACACATCAAGGAAAGACTAGAAAAAGAATTAGAAAAGAATCTAGCAATGAATCTTGAAGAAACTGGATCTGCCGATAAATTTTTAGTTTTTGGAAGAGGTGTTCTCCATTTATCTGTACTTATTGAAACTATGAGAAGAGAAGGCTACGAATTACAAATTGGTCAACCACAGGTAATAATTAAAGAAATTAATGGTGTAAAATCTGAACCTGTTGAAGAATTGATAATTGATTTACCAGAGCATGTTTCAGGCAAAGCAATTGAAATGGTTGCAGTCAGAAAAGGAGAAATGATAAGTATGGATGCAAAAGGTTCAAGAATGGTATGCAAGTTTATTATACCATCAAGAGGAATTATTGGATTAAGAAATTTACTAATTACTGCCTCCTCTGGAGAGGCAATTATGAATCATAGATTTATAGAATTTCAACCTTTTAAAGGTGATATGCCAAAAAGAATAAATGGTTCATTGATTTCAATGGAACAAGGAATAGCCATACCCTATTCACTAGATAAACTAAAGGATAGAGGCAGATTTTTTATCTTTCCAGGAGATGCCATATATACAGGTCAGGTAATTGGTGAGAATAATCGAGCTGATGATATCGTAGTAAATATTACCAAAACAAAGAAACTATCAAACGTAAGAGCTGCTGGTACTGATGATAAGGTTAAATTAGCTCCTCCAATACAATTTGGATTAGAGGAAGCATTAGAATATATCCAAAAAGATGAATATGTTGAGGTTACCCCAGAAACCATAAGACTAAGAAAAATTTATCTTGATGAAAACAAAAGAAAAAGAGAAGGTAAAAATTAAAGTATAAAAATAGCTAACCAATAATTTTTATCTTTAATTATGTTTTCAATTAAAATTGACGAAACCTTAATAAAAGATGTTACTGAAATTAATATTGATTTAGTATTTCCTCATGAAAAGGTGATTGTAAATAAAAAAGAAATTTTAAAAAACAATTTAAAATACAAAGATGAATATGTCATTATTTCATCAATTATAATATGTATGAAAACTCATATGATAATTGATGGTCATCACAGATACTTTGCCCTAAAGGAATTAGGAATTGAAAAAATACCAGTTACACTTATTAATTATTTTTCAGAAAAAATAAAAACTGATGATAACAATTCATTTTCAAAAAAAGAAATTATAGAAAACGCAAAAAAAGGTAATTTGTATGAACCTAAAAGCACAAAACACTTAATTTACTGTGAAAAAGAATCCAAATGGGTTCCAATAACACTTATTTCTGCACTTTTTAATCTAAAGTTAAATTGAATCAATTATATGTTTAGCAGTATCAATATCATTAAATTTTGGTTCCCATTTAATGTCATTCCTTAAAATTGAATCATCAATTTTTTTTGGCCAAGAATCTGCAATCTTTTGTCTGTAATCAGGTTTATATTTTACATTTAAATCATATCCAATTGAATTTATAATATTATTCCATTTAGATGGAGATGTTTCAAATGATGAAATATTATAAGGATAATTAATTGAAATATTTTTTTTATCAGCATTCATAAGCATAATTGAGGCTTCAATTGCATCATCAATATGCATCATAGGAAGAAAGGTTTCACTATTTAAAAAACAATTATAATTTTCATTATTCTTTGCGCTAAATAACATGTCAACTATATAATCAGTAGTTCCCCCTCCTGGTTTTGTGCTTGATACAATTCCAGGAAACCTTATAGATCTTATGTCAATAATTTTTTTTGAATTAAAGTAAAACATTGCTTTTTCACAAGATAATTTAGAAACACCATACATTGTTTCAGGAAACATTGGTTCCTCATTATTTACAAAATCTAGATTAGAGTTTTTCCCAAAGACTGCTATTGTGCTTGGCCAAAAAACTTTTTTAATATTATTATCAATGCAGAGTTTAATAATATTCATAAATCCAGAATTATTGATATACCATGTTGACATTGGATTGTTTTCGCCTTTAGCTGAAAGAATTGCAGCAAAATTATAAACCTGATTTATTTTATATTTTTTGATTAATTCATTACCTTTTTCTAAATCCAGAATATCGTAAAATTCAAAATCACAAGAAATGTTATTAGGTTTTTTTATATCAGTAGCTAAAATATAATTACCGGCTTTAGTTAATGAATTAATAAAAAATTCTCCTAACTGACCCAATGCACCTGTAATTAAAATTCTATTATTCAAAAAACACTTAAATTAGATCTCAAAAGCTATAAAAAATATGTATAATTCACTAAAAAAAAGACTAAAAATTGAGATTGATGAAATTAAAAATTCAGGAAGATATAAAAGTGAAAGAATTATTACATCAATGCAAAAATCTGTAATAAATACAACGGGAAATGAAGTCATTAATTTTTGTGCTAATAATTATTTAGGTCTAGCTTCTAATCCAGAAATTATTGAAGCTGCTAAAAAAGCTCTTGATTCTCATGGTTTTGGACTGGCTTCTGTTAGGTTTATATGTGGAACCCAGGATATACATAAAGAATTAGAAGATAAAATTTCAAGATTTTTAGAAACTGAAGACACAATATTATATGCTGCAGCATTTGATGCAAATGGAGGTCTATTTGAACCGCTATTTGATAATAAAGATGCAATTATTAGTGATAGTTTAAACCATGCTTCGATTATTGACGGTGTTAGACTATGCAAAGCTGCAAGATTTAGATACTTGAACAATGACATGAATGATTTAGAAGACAAATTAAAAGAAGCATCTGACTATAGAAATAGAGTTATAGTTACAGACGGCGTTTTTTCTATGGATGGAACTTTAGCTCAACTAGATAAAATATGTGATTTAGCAAATAAATATGATGCTTTAGTCTTTGTTGATGATTGTCATGCAACTGGTTTTATTGGGCTAAATGGAAAAGGAACTCAAGAAGAACTTAATGTTATTGGAAAAGTTGATATTATTACAGGTACATTAGGAAAAGCTTTGGGAGGCGGAAGTGGAGGATTTACATCAGGAAAAAAAGAAATTATTGATATCTTAAGGCAAAAATCCAGACCATATCTATTTTCAAATACTCTAGCTCCAAGTATAGTTGGGGCATCTTTAAAGGCAATTGATTTAATTGAAAACAATAACTCAATTATCGAGAAATTAAAAAACAACACTATGCTTTTTAGAGAAAAAATGTCAAAATTAGGTTTTGACATAAAGGGTGAGACTCATCCAATAGTGCCAGTTATGATTTATAATGATAAAACTGCCTCATTGATGTCAGATTATTTATTGAAAAAAGGAATATATGTTGTCGGATTTTCATATCCAGTAGTTCCAAAAGGTTTATCAAGGATTAGAGTTCAAATTTCATCTTCACATTCAAAAGAACAAATTGAAAAAGCTGTAAATTTATTTGAGGAAGCAGGTAAAAAATTTGGAATTATTAAATAAATGAGTAAACCAACAATAATTGATATATCAAAAGCAACTGGATTTTCAAAATCAACAATTTCAAAAGCATTAAGTGATAGTAAAGAAATTAGTAAAAAAACTAAAAGTATTATTGTAAAATATGCAAAAAAAATTAATTATAAACCAAATTTTTATGCGAGTCATCTTAGGAAAAGTATTGTAAAAAATGTTGCTATAATTATTCCTGATATTCTAAATTATTATTTTGCTAAAGTTTTAAAGGGTGCACAACAAGAGTTTTTCAATAGAGGATATGATCTTATGTGTTTTTTTAATGAAGAATCAGTATCAAAAGAAAAAAAAATACTTGAAAAGCTAAAAAATGGGAGTATTGCTGGATTAATGATATCCCCTGCAAAAAACCCTTTTTCAAAAAAAATATCTGAACAACTTATTGAAATTCAAGATTATAAAATTCCAATTGTAATGTTTGACAGAATTGTTGGTGACTTTAAATGTGATAAAGTTTTTATTGATGACTTTCAAAGTTCATTTAATATTGTTAAACATTTAGTTTCAAAAGGAAAGAGAAAAATAGCTTTAGTTTCTCCTATTCATGACACTCTTATTGGCAAACAAAGATATGATGGCTACAAAGAGGGCCTTAAAGTAGAAAAAATTGATTATGATGATGATTTATATATTCCTTTAAACAGTGGTAATACCATACAAAGTGAAATAACAAAACTTGCATCCTCAAAAAAAATTGATTCAATTATTTGTATTGAACAACACATTACGGTAGCAATTCATAGTTTGCTGTTAAATTTAAACTTTAATATTCCAAAAGATATTGCAATAGTAGGTTTTACTGACGGGCCATTATTTGAATATACAAAGCCAAGTATTACCTCTGTTAATCAGCATGGTGAATATATTGGTAAATTATCAGCTAAAATTCTTATTGATAGAATAGAAAATAATAATGATTTAGATTTTGTAGAAGAAAGAGTTCCAACATCTTTAACAATAAGAAAGTCTACATAATTAAGCTTAATTTATTGGGTAAATATGATTACTTTTTTTGATCAAAGAGTTTTTTATAGAGTAAAATGCTTTGGTTGGGTTTAAATCCTTGTCATAAATAGTTAATATATTTTTTGGAAAATTTCCAGGACCTTTTTTATTTACTAAACCCCAATGATTTAATGTTATTATACCAGACTTTCTTTTTGCAATTAATGTGTTTACTATATTCATATATGAAATAGACTGTCTGTTCAACACATCAACAGAGTTTGGATCTTCATCCCTTAACCAATAATTAAGCTCCGTAACATGAAAACCCATACCATTTGAATGACACCAATCAATAAGGTTCGATAAATAATCTAAATCTCTTCTCATTAAACCAACACCGTTTTTATTCCTGAGATGTGCTTGCCACCCCAAACCATCAACTCTTAATCCTTTACTTTTTAAATATTGAATAGTTTCTAAAACCTTTTCCCACATTTTTCTTTCCATTCCTCCGTTATGGTTGTAAACTAGCTTAACATTGGGTGCATATTTTTGAGCAATTTGAAAGGCTTTAATTATGTAAATAGGGAAACCATCAGAATTAATACCAATTTGTGTCCATGGATTTTCCCAACTTGAATCACCAGGTTTTTCGGAGAACCATTCTCCATTTCTTAAAACAGTTTCATTTACAACATCCATCCATTTAACATTAGGTTCATTATTAATTCTTAAACATAGCTCAGTGAAATATTCCTCCATGTTTAGAATTAACTCTTCCTTTGTTCTATTATCATTTTTTGCCCATTTAGAAGCTTGAGGACTAATTGGACCATGGATTCTGACAGTCAAATTATTTTTATTTGCAAAATCAATCCATTCATTGTGTCTATCCCAATTCCAAACTCCTGGACTAGGATGAATTCTAGTTTGCTTGGAGGCATTTTCTGGGGTTAGGTAATTAAATTCATCTAAGAATAATTGTTCGACTTTAGAGTTTTTATTTAAGGATGAATATGCAAAAGTAGCTCCAACGTAAAAAGAATCGATAGAATATCCTGAATCTTTTAATATATTTTTTACTGAATATTTATCCTGACTAAAAGATAAAAAGAATCCAAATAATAATATTAAAACAGATTTTAAAAACTTCAATTTAAAAGAATATTGGTGAAAAGAAAAGTAAAATTCCAATAACAATTAAAACCAAAACAACAGAGAGAATAATGTCAATTGTTGAATATGAATTTTCTGCATTTAATCTGTCTTGTGATGATAAAGTTCCATAAGATAATCCTTGAATTTTTTGATATTCAGGTTCAGACGTTAACAGTGATACTGAAATACATAATGCAACAGAGAATAAAAACATCCAAATAGCCATATAAGAAAAATTAATTGAAGCAAATTCAAATAAAAAGCCACTATCAATTAAACCTTCATTTGTAGCTATCTCAGAACCTAGTCTTAAAATAAGTAAAAATAATCCGCTAAAAAGAGTAACTATAGCAGCTTGAGCATTAACTCTTTTCCAAATTATTCCCAAAAGAAAAACAGTCGTTACGGGTGGTGCTATGTAAGCTTGAACATTTTGAAGATATTGATACATAACTCCTCCTCCAATTTTTTCCATTATAGGAATCCATGCTATTCCTAAAACTACAATAACAACAGTTGCTATTTTACCAACATTGACTAGGAATTTTTCTGATTTTTCAGGACTAATTTGTTTATAAATATCAATTGTAAATATTGTTGAACAAGAATTAAAAACTGAGGCTAAAGAACTCATTAATGCAGCCATTAATCCACCTGCTACAAGCCCTTTTAGCCCAACTGGCAATAATGTAGTTACTAACATAGGGAAAGCCCTATCAGCTCTTTCTAAACCAGTTTCGGGATCAATGACACTAAAAACCTCAGGGTTTTGAATAGTTAATGCATATGCAATAATTCCAGGAACTAAAAAAATAAGAATTGGTAGAAGTTTTAAATATGCACCAAAAATAGCCCCTCTTCTTCCAATAGTTATATTATTTGCAGCTAAAGTTCTTTGAACGATATATTGGTCTGTACACCAATACCATATACCTACAATAGTACCACCAAAAAGTAATCCAGCCCACGGAAATTCTGGATCATCCCAAGGTCTCCACATATTAAAATGTTCAGGGCTGACCTCGATAACGGTTTTTGTTAATTGATCCCATCCCCCAACTTCTTGAAAACCTAAATAAGTAATTATAATAGATCCTGCAATTAAAACAACAGTTTGTAATGTTTCAGTATATACAACGGCTTTCAATCCACCTACAATAGTATAGATTCCGGTAAAAACAACAATTCCTATTGCTCCAACCCAGAAGTCCAAATTTAATAGCTCCGAAACAACAATTCCACCAGCATAAATAGTAACAGAAACTTTAGTTAAAACATAAGCAAATAAGGAAAAAACAGAAAGAAACCACCTTGATCTACTATCAAATCTTTTTTCCAAAAATTCAGGCATTGTAAAAGCTCCACTTCTAATGTAAAAAGGTAAAAACAACCAACCTAATAAAAGGACTATCCATGCATGAAGCTCATAATGAGCTAGTGGAGTACCAGATGAAAATCCAGTACCAGCAAGACCTACAACATGTTCTGAGCCAATATTAGATGCAAA
The DNA here is from genome assembly GCA_003331885.1 of Cryomorphaceae bacterium. Taxonomy (GTDB): domain Bacteria; phylum Bacteroidota; class Bacteroidia; order Flavobacteriales; family Flavobacteriaceae; genus Eutrophosalina. Next base: position 29,995 of record QOPZ01000001.1, read on the forward strand.
AATTGATGCTCCAATCACAAACCATCCAACATTTCTGCCTGCAAGAAAATAGTCTTCAGTATTTTTATTTCTTTGTAGGGCTACCCAAACTGCTACACCAATAAGAATAGCAAAATAAATTCCTAACACCACCCAGTCTAATCCTTCAAAAATTGATTTTGTTGCTTCCATAATTTACTTTATATAATTAAATAATATATTTTCTATTAATTCTTGTTTCCCACTTTTAAGAGCTAATTTACCATTCGATTTAGCTAATTTATATAAGTCTTCTAAATTCAATTTACCATCCTCAAACTTCTTACCATCACCAGAATCAAAGCTTGCATATCTTTTATTTAGCATATCGCTTAATGGAGAATCTGTGAGTAATTTGTCAGCTATAAGTAGAGCTCTGGCAAAAGTATCTGCACCACCAATATGAGCTAAAAATAAATCTTCTAAATCAGTTGAATTTCTTCTAAGTTTAGCATCAAAATTTACTCCACCACCCTTTAATCCACCAGCTTTTAAAAAAACTAACATTGCTTCAGTTGTTTCCTGAATATTAATCGGAAATTGATCAGTATCCCAACCGTTTTGGTAATCTCCTCTGTTTGCATCAATACTTCCTAGCATCCCTGCATTTGCAGCTACTGCAAGTTCATGCTGAAAAGTATGTTGAGCTAATGTAGCATGATTAACCTCAATATTGATTTTAAAATCTTTATCTAATCCGTATTCTCTAAGAAAACCAATCGATGTAGCAGTATCAAAATCATATTGATGCTTTGAAGGTTCCATTGGTTTAGGTTCAATAAAAAAAGTACCATTAAAGCCTTTAGATCTAGCATAATCTCTACACATTTTTAAAAATTGGGCCATGTGATCAATTTCTCTACCCATATCAGTATTTAATAAAGACATGTAACCTTCTCTACCACCCCAAAACACATAATTCTCACCATCAAGTGCAATTGTTGCATCCAATGCTAGTTTAATTTGACCACCAGCTCTTGACACTACATCAAAATCAGGATTAGTTGCAGCTCCGTTCATGTAGTGAGGATTTGAAAAACAATTTGCTGTTCCCCACAATAATTTAATGCCAGAGTCTTGTTTTTTCTTTTTAATATAATCGGTTATGTAAAGTAATCTATCTTCAGATTCTGAAAAACTACTAGCTTCTTGAATCAAATCAAAATCGTGAAAACAAAAATAATCAAACCCCATTTTTGATATAAATTCGAAAGCTGCATCTGCCTTATCTTTTGCAGATTGTAAAGGATCATTTGATTTATCCCATGGAAAACTTTGTGTTCCTGATCCAAATGGATCTGCACCCTGTCCACAGAAAGAATGCCAATATGCAACTGCAAACTTAAAATGATCTTTCATTTTTTTTCCTGCAACTAATTGATCTGGGTTGTAATATTTAAAAGCAAAGGGATTTTTAGAGTCCTTTCCCTCGTATGTAATTTTATTAATTCCCTTAAAAAACTCTTTATTTCCAATTGTTACCATAACATATTAGTTTATAATTTTTAATAGATTTTCTTTCCACAAATTGTAAGCATCTAAATATGATGATTTATCATTTTGAGGTTCAAATGATTTAACATAATCATTTTTTGTTATTTTATCTGAATATGAATTAAAATTCTTGGAATCATATCCAGCAGCTCTTGCGGCGCCATATGCGCCAGTCGTATTATATATTTCAATCTCTCTCCCTAAGACTGTTGATATTGTGTTAGAGAAGAGTTCAGATTGAAATAAATTATCATTTCCAGCTCTAACTAATTTGGGCACAAAATTATCATTAATTAAAATTTCCATACCATATATAAATGAAAATGCAATACCTTCAAGTGAAGCTCTATAAAGATGTTGTTTTGAGTGTATGTTGAGATTAAGGTTTTTAAAACATGTTCCAATATCTTTATTATTAAACATTCTTTCGCTACCATTTCCAAAAGGATAAACAAGTAACCCGTTAGACCCTACTTTGACTTCACTAGCAAGATTATTCATTTCACCATATTCTTTAGCAGATGTGAGGTTCTTAATCCACTTATACTGAATACCAGCTCCATTAATACATAAAAGCTTACCAATTAATTTATTAGAATCAGAATAGTTAACATGCGCAAAATTATTTAAGCGTAGTGACTCCTTGGACTTTAAACTATCTGTTAGAGCATATAAAACACCAGAAGTTCCACCAGTTGCTGCCACTTCACCAACATTCAAAACATTTAAAGTCATAGCATTATTTGGTTGGTCTCCAGCTCTATATTTAATAGGGATTCCTTTTTGAAGACCAGTTTCTTCAGATCCCTTTGATGAAACATAACATTGATCATTGAAGTTTTCTACGATGTCAGGTTTTAAATTATTATCAATATTATAATAATCCAAAAGCCAATCTGCAGTTTTATTTTCTTTAAAATCCCAAAACATACCCTCAGATAGTCCATTAATCGTTGATGAAATTTCACCTGAAAGTTTATACGATATATAATCTCCAGGTAATAAAAATTTATATATATTTTGATAAATATGAGGTTCGTTTTGTTTTACCCATGCCAGTTTAGAAGCTGTAAAATTTCCAGGTGAGTTTAATAAATGATTACAACATTTTTCTGATCCAATTTCATTAAAAGCAGTGTTTCCGATTTCAACAGCTCTGCCATCACACCAAATAATAGAATTTCTTAAAGATTCACCATTTTTATCTATAACTACCAAACCATGCATTTGATATGAAATGCCAATGCCAATAATATGCTTTGATAGAATTTGGCTTTCATTAATTATTCTTTTTGTTCCAGAGCATATTAATTCCCACCAGTATTCAGGATCTTGTTCGGCCCATCCATTTGACTTTGAAATAATGTCCATCTCATTTTTTGGTTCTTGAATTAAGTTAACTTTTTCTCCAGATTCAGCATTTGTTAATGCAACCTTAAGTGAAGAACTCCCTAAATCGTAACCAATGTAGTACATGTTTTCTATTCTATGATTGTATTTATAGTTTTTATAGAACCATCCTTTTCATGAAACATCTCAGTAACTTTTACATTTCTTAAAAAATCCTTTCCAGAAATTTGAGTATCATGATAAAAGAAATACCATTTATCATCAACTTCTAATGTTGAGTGGTGATTTGTCCAGCCTTGAACAGGATTATTCATAACACCTTGATAAACAAAAGGACCGTAGGGATTGTTACTAGTTGCATATACAATAAGATGGGTATTGCCTGTAGAATAACTTAAATAATACATTCCATCTTTCTTGTGTACCCAAGCTGCTTCAAAAAATCTTCTCTCGTGATCCTTTGTTAAAATTGGATTACCTTCTTTATCAATAATTCTTACTGGTTTTGGATCTTCAGCAAAGCTTACCATATCATCAGACATTAAAGCAATTCTTGGTGAAATTGCAGGACTGTCGGGTATACCGTTGTCTTGAGTTTCACATCCTGATGGAGTATATTGATTATTTTCATCCCATCTTTGTAGTTGACCACCCCAAATACCACCAATATACATATAGTATTTTCCATCATCATCTTTAAATACACTAGGATCCATACTGTAACTTCCTTCAATAGGATTCTTTTTAGATTTAAAAGGGCCCTCAGGTTTATTTGAAACTGCTACTCCAATTTTAAAAATATCTTCTTTATCTTTTGTTGGAAAGTATAAATAATATTTACCATCTTTTTCAGCAGCATCTGGTGCCCAAAACTGTCTTTTAGCCCAAGGAACATCATCCAAATCTAATGCTACATCATGAATAGTCACTGGGCCCCCAATATAATCCATTGACAAAACTCTATAGTCTCTCATTGCATATTGACTACCACAATCATCATACAATGGATTTTTTTCAATTATGTCATGAGAAGGATAAACATAAATTTTACCATTAAACACATGTGCAGAAGGGTCAGCAGTAAAAATTTCTGAAACTAGGGGTTCATTGATAAATTTATTTTGAGTAAAACTTAAGCAAGTAAAAAACAAGAAGACGTATACTATTTTTTTCATTTTATTTTTATTTTTTTATTTGAGAAATCTCTCATTAATTTTAATTTTTTAGAATAAGAATTTACTATTTCTAAATATTCTGAATTATTTGAAATATTAAAATATTGTTTTTTATCATTCTCCATATCAAACAACATATTATATAATACTTTACCTGTATTGTGTTGAAGAACTTCGTGATATGAGAATTTTTTATCTTGAACGACCTCGAGGGTTTGATATCTGCTGTAAATTTCAGTTTTATGTTCTTTTTCAGGATTTTTGAGAACAGAAACAAAACTCTCACCATGAATATAATTAGGAGGTGTTATTCCAGCAATTTCACAAATAGTTGGATATAAGTCTACATATTCAATCATTGCATCACTTTTGTACCCTTTTTTCATCTTTGGTGAAGAAATTATTAAAGGAACATGAATTGCTTCATTAAAAGTGTGATGCTTGCACCACATGCCATGTTCACCAAGAAAAAATCCATGATCACTCCAAAAAACAATTGTTGTATTATCTTTTAATCCTAATTCTTCAAGTGAATTTAAAAGTTTACCAATCAGAGTATCAAGATAAGTAATAGTTGCATAATATGATTTAATTAAGTTTTCCTCCATTTTAAAACTAACTGGTCCAGATTCAGGTATATCTATATACCAATTTCTAAGTTCAGTCCAGTCATGAGCAATAGAACGTTCAGGAGCATTTACTGGTTGAGTTCTTTGCTCAGTAAATATTAAATCATCATAATCATATAAATCTCCATATTTTTTTGGTTGTATAAATGGAAGATGAGGTAATATATATCCAACAGCTAAAAAAAAAGGTTCATTACTTTCTTTATATTTTTTAAGTTGATTAATTGCAACGTTAGTTAACTTACCATCATTGTATTCATCATCTGATGCATTAGAATATTCGAAAGGAGGTCCAGCATATTTACCATCAGGTCTAATTTTTTTAATTTCTTTTTGTCTTTTTAATGAAATAGGGTTTTTATAATCTGAACCATTTCTAAAGCTATAAAAATCATCCCAATCGCTTTTAGAATCATCAGCAAAATGGGAAATTTTTCCAATTGATGCAGTACGATAACCATTTTCTTTAAAAATTTGAGCTAATGTTGTAGCTTCAGGAACATCTTTATCTGCTCTCGATGTATAAGAGTCAAACCTAGTGAAACTTCCTCGTATACCTGTTAAAATACTAGCTCTACTCGCACCACAAACAGCAATATTTACGTAAGCTTGATTGAATTGAATACCATCCTTAGCCAATTTATCAATGTTAGGTGTTATCATTTGCTTATGACCATATGAGTTTATTAATGGTCTTAAATCATCTACACCAATAAACAATATATTTTGCTTTTTTTCTTGAGAAAAAGACGAAAAAGATAAAATAAGGAAAATATATACAATTCTAATATTCATACAATTTAAATTAAAAAAAGATAAAAAAAGGAGGAACTAATCCTCCTTTTTTATTACAAATAAAATAATCTATTGTTTTCTAGCTTCATTGGCAACCTTCAATATCTCTTGCGCTAACTTATTTCCAAATCTTTTATTAAGTTTAGCTTTTATGTTACTGTAACCAACGCTATAAATTGCCTTTTTTTCTTCAGCAGAAGATGCACCACTTTCTTTAATATTATTTGCATTTTCAACAATTTGAGCTAATTGAACTTTACTAAAAAAAGCTGCATCCTTTTTGTTTAAATTCATTTTGTTAATAACATAATTTGAAATTTTATCAGAATTTTTCTGCTGCCATTTTGTAGCATTTTGAGTAAATGCAAATAATGGTAATGTCAGAAATAATAGAAATAAAATATTTTTCATTTAATTTATGAGTTCATTCGTATTAATTTCACTTAAAGGAATAGCTAATTTCATGATTTCAGCTTGATTAGTAGAAAACTTAACTTCTCTGTTTGCTGCATATTTTTTAGCTCCTACAGCAACCTTTTGCGATCCAATAGAATTATTGTGAGGTAAAATTGTTTTATCTAAGAAATATTGCATACCTCTTCTTCTAACATGAAAAGAATCTTGTCCTTCACCAATTAACTCAATTTTATATTCATTCATAATAGCATCTCTAAAAGAAGCTTGTCCTTGATTAAATGCTGCTCTAACAGGAACTCCTGCTCTATCTAAAACAGGTTTTAAATATGTCATTCGTTGACCATTCCCTAATTCATTTGATATTTCAGCTAACATTAGCAAAAGCTCTGCATATCTCATATCAACAATATTCTGACTATTAAATTGATTCTTGTGAGCCCTATCTTTCTCTGTCCATTTAAATAAGTAAGGGTGAGAATTTCCAAATGAACTTCTCCAAGTTGCAGATGGATAAGCTCTTACTCGAGCAGCTGGTCTGTCATATCTGTAATAATCATATAAATATGTAGCAGCATATCTCTTATCAGGCATGGTATTTAAATTATTAGGATTGTATGTTTTATTTCCTCCATAAGTTTTTAAATGATTATCATGCTGGAAAGCTGTTACTCTAAACCAACCAAAATGCATTCCTGCTTTATATTTCCATGGCGTAAAATTTCTTCCCATTTGAGAGTTTGTAGCATCTTGAGAAATTTGCAATTCAAAAATAGACTCTGAAGAATTTTCTCCTTGAACTGTAAATAAACTTGCAAAATCAGATACAAGAGAATATTGTCCATATGCTTTCATACCCTCATCATAAGCCATTGTCCAATAATCCATTGCTCCACCAGAAGTTTGTAAACTTGCATTTGTAGCAATAGCCATGTAAATTTTTGACAACAACATATTTGCAGCAAATTGCTTTGGATATCCCACTCCAGCATTACCATTCATCAATCCTGAAGCTGTTTGAAGATCTGAAATTATCAAATTATAAACATCAACCTCAGGAGACAAAGCTTTATTAGTATTTCCCTGTGAAGGTAATTCTGTCCATATAGGAAGGTCGCCCCATAGTGTAACAAGTCTAAAATAAGCCCATGCTCTAACAAAATATGCATGTCCTGCAACATCATTAAAAGCAACTTCATCTTGAGTTTGAGGATCAGAAACAGTATTTACACCAGCTATGGCTCCATTTGCTCTAGCAATAGTTTGGTATAATCCTTGCCAAAGAAACTGAGCATCCATGTGATATCCAGGATTCAATGAACATAAGGTAGACATATCTCTTGTTGTTACCCTATTTCCACCTTTACCAGTAAACATTAACCCTGAATATAAGTTCTCAATAAATAAACGTCTTTCTTGAGTGTTATATCCTGTTATAGATTGGTAGATGCCATCTCTAGCTGCCTCTGCACTTTGCACATCTTGATATAATGTTTCATCAAGAAATGGAGGGTTTTCTTCCAAATCGCATGATATAGTAAACAGCATTGGAATTATTAAAAGGTATTTTAAATATTTCATTTGATATATTGATTTTAAGTTTTTCATTTTTTAAAAAGTTAAATTTACACCAACTAGAACAGATCTTGAATTTGGCTTATTGTTCCAGTCAACGCCTTGAATTAATCCATCATACATAAAAGTTGTTATTTCAGGATCATAGCCTGAATAATTTGTCCATGTAAATAAATTTGACCCAGTAACATAAATATTAGCTGACTTTATGAAATTATCTGATCTCATCGGGATGTCATAGTTCATTGTAATGTTTTTTAGTCTTAAATAACTGCCGTCTTCAACAAATCTATCCATTGCTGCTGCAAATAAGTTTGATGAATAACCAAGTCTTGGGTATGTTCCATTAGGGTTTTCAGATGACCATCTATCACTCCAAGCTTCGCTTAAAATGTTTCTATATGTACCCTCTGCAAATCCAAATCTGTACATGTTCCCATTTACAATATCATTGCCTTCAGTACCATTAAATAAGGCTCTAACAGAAAAGTTTTTGTAAGACATGTTTAAATTGAAACCATAAATATAATCTGGATTTGGATTACCTATTATTGTTCTATCAGCTAAATCAACTACTCCATCTCCATTTAAATCCAGTACTTTAATATCACCAGGTTGAGACATTGCACCATTAATTCTATACATTTCGTCACCTGATTGAAAAACACCGTCAGTTTTCCATCCATAAAACAATGCTGTTTCTTGTCCTTCTAAGAAAATATTTAATGGGAACTTGATACTATTTCCTCTACTAGGAACATTTCCTAAATAAGATGGTATTTGTTGAACACCATAAACTCCGTTACCATCATCCATCAAAACACCCCCCGGAGTAAGACCTAAGTTCTCAATTTTAGTTTTATTAAATGCTATATTTCCTCCGACAGATAGGTTAAAGTCGCCTTTATCAAGAACCGTTACATCTAAACCTAACTCCACTCCTCTATTTTGTAGAGTCCCTCTGTTAATTAACATGTTTGAAAAACCTGATGAAGTAGGAATTGGCGTTTGTTGTAAAAGATCCTTAGTGTCTTTGCTATAAACATCAATAGTCCCAGAAATCTTACCATTACTGAACCCAAAGTCAACTCCAACATTTAATTGTTCAGTTGTTTCCCATGTTAAATCTGGGTTAGCAATATTACTTAAAACTATAGGTACAGTTGTTCCATTTGTTGGTGTTCCATATAAACTTGATGAAGCACCATAATTAGGAAGGGTTCCATAAGGTCCAATTCCATGGTTACCAATTTGTCCCCAACCTGCTCTAAATTTAAGACTTGAAAATAAATCTAAATTTTGAATAAACTTTTCACTTCCAGCTCTCCAAGCAAAAGCAAAAGAAGGGAAAAATCCATAGCGATTATTTTCAGAAAACTTTGATACACCATCTCTTCTAAAACTGGCTGTTAAAACATACTTGTTTTTAAAAGTATAATTTACACGACCAAGAACAGAAAACAATTGTTGATCTGCTGCTCTTAAAAGAAGTGGAGATGAAATCACTTGACCTAAAAATGGTTGATCTGTTCCCAACTGGGCAGTTACAAAGTCTTGAACGGCATAAGTACTGTTTGAAACATCCCTAACATCATAAGTAACACCTAGTGTAGCATTAACTCTGTGATTTCTATTTATGTTTCGATTATATCTTAAAAAATTATTTACTTGGTATGTTAGCGCATTCAACTTCATTTGTTGGTATAATCCGTTAGCATTGGCACCTTGCCAAGTGGTTAATCCATAAAATCTAGTTCTATCCTTATCTCTTAAGTTTCCTCCAACTCTAAACTCATATTGTAATCCAGGAACATTAAACTTGTATTTAAGAGCAAGAGAAGCAATAACTCTATTTTCTTTTGATTCATCTGTAAAGTCATCAATCCAGGAAATAGGATTTGACAATGCATTACCGTCAAAGAAATCACTAATATCCTCTAAACCATTTGCTGTAATTGGATTATATGTAACAGTTTGTTGTACAAAACTTTGATCTCCGCCAATTAAATCACCACCCTCTGCAAAATCTGATTCACTGAAAAAAGTAGCAAATCTAGCTTCTACTCTTAATTTTTCATTAATATCATAGTTTAAGTTTAATCTTAAATCTGTAGTTTTAAAACTAGCATTTTCAATTAATCCATTCATGTCATTAAATCCAGCTGAAAGGTAATAATCACCAGCATCACTTGCCCCAGAAAATGTAACTCCTAGATTAGAGCTAACCCCTTGTTGATAAATAAAATCTTGCCAATCGTAAAGTTGATTTGGTGTATTATCAACTACATCAGAAGGAGTGCCATCAGGATTTGTTAAAAATGAATAAACATTATCCCCATCAATTCTATATCTTGGACTTTCACCAGCTTGAAGCCTTGCAGCATTTGAATAATTTGCATATCCAACTCCGTCAAGCATATCATAGGTCTTTGTTATTTCAGTAATACTAGTAGTGAAATATGTATTGAATTTACCTTTTCCATCCTCCTTAGAACCGGATTTAGTTGTAATTAAAACAACTCCATTTGCACCTCTTGAACCATAAATTGCTGTTGCAGATGCATCTTTTAAAATTTCTATTCTTTCAATATCTCTAGGATTAATACCATTTAAACCACTTTGAGGATCCTGACCAGTATTTCCAGTACCAACGGAGTTAACATCTTCTCCAGCTGATGAAATAATAACACCATCAACTACATATAGAGGTTCGTTATTTCCTCTCAAACTATTTGTTCCTCTAATACGAACACTAACCCCTGAATTAGGATTTGCTGCATTTTGTGTGACTTGTACTCCTGCTGCCCTACCTTGTAACAACTGATCAACAGTTGTTGCAGCTCTAGAAACATCATCTGTAATTTTAACTGAACTGACGGATCCTGTTAAATCCCTTTTTAGTACAGTACCATAACCTACAACTACAACCTCTTCAAGAGCTTCGGTATCTGGCTGAAGATTAACTGTTATAGAAATTTGGTTTGAAACATCAACTTCTTCATTTAAGTATCCAATATAAGAGACTATCAAAGCCTGTTCAGCACTAATTGGGATTGAAATTGAAAAATTACCATCAAAATCTGTGATAGCACCAACAGTTTCAGAACCTTTTAGCTGAACAGTTGCGCCAGGAAGTGGTGAACCATTTTCGTCATTTACTAAACCAGTAATTGTTTTAGATTGACCTAAAACAAATAATGGAAATAATAAAAAAATAAGTATAATTTTTTTGATTTTCATTTTGTTGTTTTTAATTAAAGAATTTATAATTTATAAATAAGATTTAAGTTTAAAAAATTACGAAATCGTTTTCATTGCTTACAGAAAGTATTACTCAATAAATAAACTTATACTTTTTCTATTAAACAAAAATAACGAAACTATTTTCGTGATAATTTCTTAAAAAAATAATATTTTCTTTATTAAAATAGCAATTATTGATATCATTAATTAAGAAATATTAAATATTATTCAAGAACAAATGAGTTAAAAAAAGAATTGGAAAGAAGATATAATTAATTAAATTTGCCATCATTATTTGGTCGCGTAGCTCAGCTGGATAGAGCATCTGCCTTCTAAGCAGACGGTCGCACGTTCGAATCGTGCCGCGATCACTTTAAGCCTCACTTTCCGTGAGGTTTTTTTATATTAGTAGATTAATGGGGTTTTTAAGAACAATAAATTTTTTATTAATACTACTTCTTTTTATTTCATGTAAGAAGTTTGATCAAAATAATTTTAAAATTTTACCATCAGTTAAAGAATATACTTTCACTGGTAATTATTCAAATCTTAACATCAATACAAATTTTTCTTTCCATTCAAAAAACAACGATACTCTACCTGTTATTTTAGATAACACAATTAAATTATTTAAGGGTGATAATAACTCTAAAATTAGATTTGAAATTGACAAAAACTATAATATTGCCAAAGAGGGTTATTTTTTAACGATTGATAAAAACCAAATAAAAATTATTGCTAGAGATAAGGCTGGTTTGTTTTATTCATTTAATACATTAATTCAACTACTAAAAGATTCTAAAGACCAAAATGTTAACCTTCCAATTATTGAAATTTTAGACTATCCATCATTAAGCTATAGGTCAGTTCATATTGATGTAAAACATCACACAGAAAAGAAAGAATATTATTTTAATTTAATTGATGAATTAGCATCAATTAAAATTAATGGAATAATTATAGAGTTTGAAGATAAATTAGGTTATAAGAGAAGATCAGACATAGCTGCTCCTGACAGTTTTTCAATAGAATGGTGGAAAAAACTAAGTAAGTATGCATATTTACGAAACATTAAAATAAGCCCATTAATTCAAGGACTGGGACACGCATCTTTCATTCTTAAACATGATAATTACAAATCACTTAGAGATGTGTCAAATAATGACTGGGCATTTAACCCACTTAATCCTGAGACTTATAATGTTCAGTTTGATTTATATAAAGACGCGATAGAAGCAACACCTTATGGGCAATTTTTACATGTTGGTGGAGATGAAGTTAGAGTTAAAAACAGAGATGGAATAGAAGGTTTTGAATTAAACCTGTTATGGTTAAACAAAGTTTCAGATTTCGCTAAAAAAAATAATAGAGTTCCGATTTTTTGGGATGATATGTATCTAAAACATGGTGGTGTTTGGAATGTTACAAGGAATACAAGTCTTTCAAAGAATGATGTAGATAATATTTGGAAAAAAAATAAAAAACAACTTACTGAGTATATTGATGATTTTCCAAAAAACTGTATATATATGAGATGGAATTATTTTTACCCATGGGCTGAAGGAAATTTAAAAACAATTGATTGGTATAAAGAAAATGAAATGAAAGTAATGGGGGCTACTGCTGGACAAACAAGATGGATATTAATGCCTCAAGATTATAGTAATATTGAATCGATTAAATCATTTTCATTGACATCTGTTGAAAAAAATTTAGATGGTTTATTATTAACTCTATGGGATGATGATTCTCCGCATTTTGAGTTGTACAAAAGAGGTATTTATTCCTTTGCTGAATATACCTGGGGAGGAAAAGATTTGAATCCTAATGATTTTAAATCAAATTTTAGACATCGATATTTTTCTCCAGATTTTAGTGATATTGAGTATAGTTTTATTGATGAATTAGATATGCCAGTTAGAGATTGGGCTAATTTATTTGTTGTTGAAAAAAAGCATAGAAATCAAATTACTAAAACTAGTTTGCCATTAGAAACTCATATTGTAGAGCTTCCAGAAATAAATAATTCAGGAAAATGGAATCAAAAATTTGATAAAAAAATATCTATTGCCAAAAAACACATTAAAGATCTTAAAATAATAATTGAAAAAATAAAACTTCAACAAACGAAAACAATAAGAGGAAGTTATGCATTAGAAGTTTATGAGCAAGTTGCAAAACTGGCTTTATTTAGCTATGAAACTTTTATTGCTATTTCAAATTTTGACAACGGAAAAAATGATCTAACTAGTTTGTTAAATAAAGAGAATGAATTTGTTTCAATCAGAAATAATTTTGAAGAAGTATACGCAAAAAGTAGAAACATTATCAAGCCAGACAACTACATTCTTGATCAAGATCATCATAATCATACAGCTAATCAAACATTAAATATGGATTGGCAATTTATAGCTGAAATTAAGCTTTTTGAAAAAATTAACTTAACTTATAAGTGAAATGAAAAAGATTTATAATTGGCACAAAAATTTTACCGAAAAAAAGAGATTGTATTGGGATTTATCTCACTACCAAGCTTATTGGATATCTTGGTTTAAAGGAATAGTAATGGGTTTAATAATTGCTTTTCTTGTTTCTTGTAATTCCTTAAACAATAATGCTGAATGGATATACTTATTTGATGGAGAAAGCACAAATGGCTGGAGAGCATATAATGGAGAAGAAATTCCAAGTAAATGGGCAGCTATAGATGGGAATTTAACTTTTGACACTCAGTTGAAGAAAGAAGAAAATTGGGAAGGTGGTGGAGATATCATATATTACCTTGAAGAATTTGATAATTTTGAATTATACCTAGAATGGAAATTACCAGTTGGTGGTAATAGTGGAGTTTTTTATCATGTAAAAGAAGGTTATTCAGCTCCATATGCTGTTTCTCCTGAATATCAATTAATTGATGATTTTGGATGGGGAAAATTAAACAACTCTGAACTTGAAGATTGGCAAAAAGCTGGAGCAGACTATGCAATGTATTCTGCAGATGAAAAAATCAAAAAATTAAAACCTGCAGGTGAATGGAATACTTCAAAAATAAAATACACTGAAGAAAAAGTAGAACACTGGATGAATGGTGAACTTATAGTTTCTTTTACTCCCTACTCTGAAGATTGGTATGAAAGAAGAAACTCTGGAAAATGGGATGAATATCCAGATTATGGAAAATTCAAAAAAGGCTATATAGCACTACAAGACCATGATAGTCCCATATGGTTCAGAGAAATAAAAATCAAAAAATTATAAAATGATAAATAGAAGAAAGTTTTTAAAAAATTCATCCATTTTTGGAATTGCTCCTTTTTTACCTAATTATAATATTTTTAAGTCTATGAATAAAAAAATAAGAACAGCTCATATTGGAGTTGGAGGAATGGGAAAAGCAGATTTAAATGATATAGCTTCTCATAAAAAAGCTCAAATAGTTGCCTTATGTGATGTCGACAACAAAGCTCTTGTTGAAGCTGGAAAATTATTTCCAGAGGCAAAGCTTTTTAAAGACTATAGGGTTATGCTGAAAAATATTCATGATGAAATTGATGCAGTTATTGTTTCAACACCTGACCATACTCATGCGCCAGCATCTATTATGGCAATGGAGCTAAATAAACACGTTTATTGTCAAAAACCTCTAACACATCATGTTTCGGAAGCTAGAGCAATGAAAAAGCTCGCTGAAGAAAAAAATCTAGTTACGCAGATGGGTATCCAAGTTCATTCTTTTTATGATTATAAACTTGCAACATTGTTGATTAAATCTGGTATAATTGGAAAAGTTGATAAAGTTAGAGCATGGTGTCCAAAGAATTGGGGTTATGATGGTCCAGAGCCCTCAGGAAATGACCCAATTCCAAATTATCTAGACTGGAATTTATGGTTAGGAACTTCAAAAGAAAGACCATTTAAAGATAAGATTTATCATCCAGGCATGTGGAGAAAACTTGTTGATTTTGGATGTGGAACATTAGGCGACATGGGAGTTCATATTTTTGATACTCCATACAATGCTTTAGACCTAGACGTACCTTACACTATAAAGAATAAATGTAGAAAACCAAACAATTTTGGCTTTCCAGAAAAGAATTATGTTGAGTATGTTTTTCCGGGAACTAAATATACCACAGATACATTAACATGGATATGGGAAGATGGAAAAGATTCTCCAAAAAAACATAAAGATTTAAAATTACCAAATGGAGATAAGCTTCCTTTACAGGGAGCAATGTTTATGGGAGAAAAAGGAAAATTACTTCTTCCACATTTTATGGAACTACCTAAATTGATTGTAGATAATGAATATAAAGATTTTGATGTTTCAAAATTTGTTGATAACGGAGAATTAAGTGAAATACCTGTCAGAGATTATGGTAAAGAGTCGCACCTACATTATCATCAATTTATTGACACATGTCTTGGTGAAGATGAGTGTACTGCTCCATTTTCATATTCATCAAGGTTAACTGAAACTATTCTTCTGGGAGTGATAGCTGGAAGATTTCCAGGGAAAACATTGCACTGGGATAGCTTAAAAGCAAAATTTAAAGAAGAAGAGGCTAATAAATATTTAGATTCACCATATAGAAAATTTTAATTTATGAATAATTTTAAGAGAAGAGATTTTTTAAAATCATCAACACTTTTTGCAGGAGCAACCTTATTTAGTCCCTATTTACTTAGCTGTCAAAACCCAAATAATAAATTAAATATTGCAGTTATTGGAGTTGGAGGAAGAGGAGGCGCTAATTATAGTCCTATTTTAAAATCTGAAAATATAGTTGCCATGTGCGATGTTGATGATATTAGGGCAAAAGATGGATATGAAAAAATTAAATCTCAATTTCCAAATGTCAAAAAATTTACTGATTTCAGAGTAATGTATGATAAAATGCATAATGAGATTGATGCGGTTATAATAAGTACGCCTGACCACACTCACTTTGCTCCTGCCATGATTGCAATGGAATTGGGGAAACATGTGTATATGGAAAAACCGTTGGCTCATAATGTATGGGAATGTAGGACTTTAAAAAAAGCTGCAAATTATTATAAAATTGTTTCTCAGATGGGCAATCAAGGCCATACAACTAATGGTGTTAGACAAATTAAAGAATGGTATGATGCAGGAATATTAGGAGAGGTTAAAGAAGTTCATGCTTGGATTGGGGAATTTAATTTTAGACCTGGACACTATTGGACACTGCCTGAAAGCTTTCCCCCACCAAAAAATGAAGTACCAAATCATTTAGATTGGGATTTATGGCTTGGTCCTGCTATGAAAAGAGATTATAACCCAGTATATGTTCCTAAATCATGGAGAGGGTTTTTTGATTTTGGAAACGGTCAATTAGGAGATTGGTCATGTCACACACTAGATGGTCCGTTTTGGGCGCTAAATTTAGGTATGCCCACTGAAGTTGACTCTTATGTTGAGAACAGAATAAATAATCATCATTTTGTTTGTGAAAAATCAATTGTCACATATAATTTCCCTAAGAAAGATGAAAGACCTTCGGTTAAAATGAAATGGTATGAAGGAGGATTTAAACCAGAAATTGACCCGTCATGGCCAATAAAGGAACTTTGGGGTGGTGGAATGATAATGGTTGGATCAAAAAATTCTTTAATTACCGGTGGAAGACCAAATAATCCAAGGCTATTAATTTCTGATAATGAATGGAAAGAATTTCAAAACAATATGCCAGAACAGACAATTCCAAGACTCAAATGGGGAGATGAGACCCCCGTTCAAGAATGGATAGATGCAATTAAAAACAATTACCTACCTGAATCAAATTTTAATTATGGAGCTGACCTTACAGAAATGGCACTACTTGGAACCCTTTCACAAAGATTTGGTGCTAAAATCATATATGATTCACAAAATATGAAAATAACTAATCGTCCTGATATTGATGCATACATAAAAGAGCCAGCAAGAGAAGGATGGGAATACGGAAATTCAATTACTTAGATTTTTAAAATAAGCTTGGACTCTATTAATAGAGTTTTGTCTTATATCTTCCCAAAATAGATTAATGTCTGCTTTATGATAATCTTTTAATGTTGACATTAAAAGAGTTCTAAAAAAACCGATTTTTGGAGTTTTTAAATAAACACCTGTTTCAATATTATCAATTTTTAATGCATTAGAAAAAACCTTACCATTTAGAAATAAAAGTCCTTTGTGATTAGAAAAATCGGCAGTTTTTTTTGAGTCCCACGTAATTGGATTTGAACACAAAGCATCAACGAGCCATTCTCTGTCAACAGTAAAGTTATACTTTTGCTCATTTTTTAATATTTTTAAAGTATTCCAGGTTACAAAACCACCAGTTTCGTCAGGACCATTCATTAATTGTAAGTCGAAAAAATCATCTTGGGTTACTTTAGTTCCTGGAAGATAAGCAGCAACCAATTTGTTTTTCAGATCCTTGCCATCAAAAAAATCTTGCAATAATCTTATCGCATGACCTGAACCCTGACTATGACCAGCAATTATAATTGGCTTACCTTGATTGTAATTTTTAAGAAATATTTCAAATGATCTTTTTATATCTTCATATGCTAAATTATATGCCTTTTCTCCCCCATTTTCCCATCTAAACTCATCAAATACTCTAAAATGGGCTTGTCTGTAATTTGGAGAATAAAGATTACCTGAATCTAACCATGCAGTTGATTGATATTTAATAGATGATTGCAGTAAAACATTAGAGAAATCATTATCATATATATCTGAATTCCAATTAATATTTTTTCTATCAGTAAATAATGTTGGAACAATAAAAAAAACATCTACCATCATCAGGCCATTATTTTTATTTAAAAAAGTTAAATCAGATTTTTTTTCAGGATGAACTAGCCAGTCATCTAAATTTAAATACGTTGGTTGTTTAGGTTTAGAATGTTTGTCAAAATCTGTTGTCTTATATTTAATCTCACCATTATTCTCTTTTAATAAACCACATGATGATGAACTAATAATTATAAGAAAAATGAACAATAATTTACTATTTTTAAAAAACATTAAATCTAATTTATAATAAATATGAGACTTCAATTAAAAAAAATTTTTCTAATAACACAAATTTTTATTTTTCTAGCTTGTAATTCAAAAATAGATCAAAAGATCACAATTTCGAAAATAGAAGGATCTCCATCATTTGAAAGTTCTAAACTCTCATTAACTGAACAAGTTAAAGTTGATGATGAATATCAATTTTCTTTTGACGTTGTTGAATATGAACTAGGTGTTAAAACTGAAACAGAATTTAATTACCAACTAGCTAATTCAAATAAAGGTCAGCATATACATTTTATTGTAAACAATGAGCCATATTCTGCTCATTATGTAAATAATTTTAAAAAAACAGTTGATGATGATGACATAATTCTTGCTTTTTTATCAAGATCACATCATGAATCAGTAAAAAATAAAGACGCCTATGTTTTTACTCAAATCAACGATGGAATATCTGATTTAAGCAAAGAATTTCTTTTTTATAGTAGGCCAAAAGGCACTTACACAGGCAAGGATTCAGAAAAAGTCCTTTTAGATTTTTATTTGTTAAACACAGAAATTTCAACTAATGGAAACAAGGTAAGAGCAACAATAAATAATACTATTTTCCTGATTGAAGATTGGGCTCCATATTATATTGAAGGTCTTGAAGAGGGAGAAAATCAAATTAAATTAGAGCTTATAGATTCGAATGGAAATTTGATAGAAACGCCATTCAATCCATCAATTAAAACTTTTATGATTGAGAAGTAATTAATTCTTTGACCATTTTCTTAGTTTATTCATCTTTTCATGTTCTGCTAAATCTTCTTTTGAAATAACCTTAAGAAATGAAGAATGCTGTTCAATAGCATATTCAATTTTTTCAACTATCGATTCAACAGATTCATTTTCATAATCAATTTTTAAAGGCTCTTTAATTTCCATAGATTGCAATATGCCTTTTTTCTTGATTCTTATTCCTCTTTTATCAAATGAACGTCTAAAACCATCAATTACAATTGGAATAACAAGCGGTTTGAACTCTTTTATTATATGAGCAGTTCCTTTTCTAATAGGTTTGAATGGAGTTGTTGTACCTTGTGGAAATGTAATTACCCAGCCATCATTCAATGCTACACCTATATTTGAAATATCACTCATTTTTACCTGTCTATTAACATCTTTTCCTTTGTCCCTCCAAGTCCTTTCAATAGAAACTGAACCTGCATATGCAAAGATTCTTGGAAGTGGTCCAGATTTCATTGTTTCCTTGGCTGCAACAAAATATATATTAAGTTTTGGTTTCCATAAATACCCAACATTTTTTATTGAGTCTACTCTTCCGCTTAACCCAGCGTTAAAAACATGGAACATAGCTACTACATCAGCAAAATATGTTTGGTGATTTGAAACAAACAAAACATTATTTTCAGGTAATTTCTTTAATATTTCTGATCCTTCAATTTTAAGCCTATTAAAACCTTTAAATCTTTGATGAGTTAAAATGCCTAAAATTCTTATTAACCAAGTTTTAATAAAAAGTATATGTCCAAACGGGTTTCTTTTGAAAAACGGCACCTTATAAATTTATCGGCAAATATATAAACAATAAATTAGGACTTAATTATTGATATAAATTCATTTAAAATCATAGCAGTTGCCCCCCATACGATATGATTTTCTATTATAAAATAAGGGTTCTTAATTTTTTGTTTATCAGTAAAACCATAATGAATTTTGAGTCCAATTAAAGTTGATAAAGTTGGCACTAAAACTTTTATGACTTCAATATTATCTTGCTTTATTAATGGTTCGTTTTTTAAAGTAAAAATATATGGTCTAACTAAAAAATTACTTGGTGGTATATATATATCAGTCAATTTTAATTGAAAAATCATATTATCTTTTTTTATACCAATTTCTTCATTAGTTTCTCTTATAGCAGTCTCTGTGAGATCTGCATCATTATTTTCTTTTTTTCCACCAGGAAATGAAATTTGATTTGAATGTACTCCATCATATTCATTTCTTAAAATTAGAGGCATTCTAACATCATTTTTTGAGTCAGAAAAAAAACACAATGAAACTGAAGCATCTTGCGTTTTATTATTAGTTTTTATTTTTTTAATTAATTCTATTCTGTTTGTAGGCGCTAATTGAATATGAGATTCAATGCCTGGAAGAGATTTATTTTTTAATTTTGATAATCTATGTTTAAATTCTTCAAATTTCACTCAACTAATTTATTGATTTGTATTGTTATTATTTTAATCTCTTGTGAGAATAAACCAAAAATAAAACCAAACATTGAGATAAAGGTTATTGAAAAGGTTAAAAACAAAAAACAGGTTAAATCTGTTGCTGATCAGTTTGTTTTGAATGATGAAAATGCAATTCCCTTTTTTTTCGAATACGATAAAAACAACAAAGAGAATAAAGTACGTATTGAAACTAGATTTGGTAATATAGATTTATTACTATTTAATGAAACTCCATATCACAGATCCAATTTTATTTATTTAACCAAAAAAAAATATTTTGATGGCACTTCTTTTCATCGTGTGGTTAAAGATTTTATTATTCAAGGAGGAAATTCAGATTCATATGAAATATCTAAGAGAAGAAAAAAAATTGGGAGATATTTATTACCTCCTGATACAAAAAAAGGATTTAAGCATCACAGAGGGGTAATATCTATTCCTAGCAGTGATATTGACAACCCATATAAACTTGCATCTCCTTATGAGTTTTTTATAGTAGTTGATAAAAATGGTGCTTATCATCTAGATGAAAACTATACTCCTTTTGGTAAAGTAATTAATGGAATGAATGTAGTAGATTTAATTTCAAATATAGAAACTGACAAAAGAGAATGGCCAATTGATAATATTAAAATTAAAGTTAAAATTCTTAACTAAACAACACCCACTAAATGTGGATGTTTATTAATATAATTTTCAACCCAAATTTTTAACTCATCATATTCGTGAGGAAGTAAAACTTCAGATGCTTTATCCAATTCTTTTTTAAATAAAGCAAAACTAAAAGTTACTTTTTTAAGAACATTTTTTGTGTACTTAAATACTTGACGAGCCATATTTAAATATAGGATTTGTTTTAGACTTTTAAATTTAAAGAAATGTTAAAATTTTCTTTTTATACTCCATTCATAGGTAAATTCAGAAACAATATCTCCAACACTATCATAACCTTTTGAGCTAAGTTTTATTATAGCTGTAGGGTTGTTTTTTGTTAATTTTTGGAATGAATCTTTAATATTTTTTACATCATTGCATTCAAAAACAATTTTTCCTTTGGCTTTTTTTAAAAATTTTGAAGAGTTTGAAACAACCAGCATAGAAATGTTAAAGTCAAAATTATCTTTTTCTTTAATTATTAACATTCCTGTTGTTAATTCAGAGGCCATACCTTGAACTGCCCAATATAAAGACCTAAATGGATTACTATTAAACCAATTATGTTTAACTCTGACTAAACATTTTTTATCGTTTAATTCATTAACTCTAATTCCACATAACCAGGCTGATGGAAGATCTTTAAATAGAAAAAAATTGTATTTGAACATATTAGTCACCTATTGATGCTAAGTATCTCTCTGCATCTAATGCAGCCATACATCCTGTTCCAGCAGCTGTAACCGCTTGACGATATTCTTTATCTTGAACATCTCCTGATGCAAATACTCCAGGAATATTAGTTTTAGTTGTCTTTCCATTGGTGATTATATAACCAGTTTTATCCATATCAAGCTGACCCCTAAATAAATCAGTGTTGGGCTTATGCCCTATTGCAACAAAAAAACCAGTAATATTAATCTCCTCAGTTTTTTGCGTTTTATTATTTATGATTTTCAAACCTTCAACAACATTATCACCAAGAACTTCAACAACTTCAGAATTATACTTTAAATCAATATTTTCTTTTGAGTTCACACGATGCTGCATAGCTTTTGAAGCTCTCATTTCATCTTTTCTAACAAGCATTGTAACCTTGGAGCATATATTTGATAAATAAGTTGCTTCTTCAGCTGCAGTATCACCTCCTCCAACAATTGCAACCTCTTGTCCTTTATAGAAAAAACCATCGCATACTGCACATGCAGAAACACCACCACCAATTAATTTTTGTTCACTTTCTAGACCTAAATATTTTGCAGATGCACCGGTTGAAATGATAACAGTTTTAGCATGAAGAACTATTTCATGATTAATTATAACTTCATGAAGGTCATCGGAGTTTTTGGCAAAGGTTACTTTAGTTGCTTCCCCAATTCTAACATCTGTCCCAAACCTCTCTGCTTGAGCTTTTAATTCTTCCATCATTTTAGGACCATCAATTCCATTTGGATAACCAGGGAAATTATCAACATCAGTCGTTGTTGTGAGTTGTCCACCTGGTTCCATTCCAGTGTAGAGAACTGGCTTTAAATCAGCTCTTGATGCATATATTGCTGCAGTATAACCAGCAGGTCCAGAACCTATAATTAAAGTTTTGATTTTTTCAGTAGACATGCCTTCAAAATTAATATAAAAATTTGTGTTTGTTGTTAATCTAAAGAGTTTTATATTAGCACCCGTTTTCGGGGTGTAGCGTAGCCCGGTTATCGCGCCGCGTTTGGGACGCGGAGGTCGTAGGTTCGAATCCTGCCACCCCGACAAATTTAAAGCAGTCTGATGGCTGCTTTTTTTATTTATAAAGTCTATTATAATTAAATTAGTAAAATATATTTGCAGACTCGGGATGTGGCGCAGCTCGGTTAGCGCACACGGCTGGGGGCCGTGGGGTCGCAGGTTCAAATCCTGTCATCCCGACTTTTTAAAACAAAAATTTTTAAAATGAATGATATTTAATACTTTTAAACCTAAACTAAAATATATAATATGAAAAAATTTATTCTAATAATTATCACTGTCCTAGTATCTTGTTCACAAGGTGTATCGGTCGACAATGGAGAGTGGTCAGGAACTATTAACGCAAACAGTGAAGAAAGTAAGATTGTTGAAAAACTTGCTGCTGCTTATGTAAATGGAAATTTTGAAATTGCTAGTGAATATTTAGCTGATGATGCAGTTCACTCAGTTAATGGAGCTGAATTTACTAATGAGGAATGGATAAGTGGATATAAACAAGATCAAGAAGTTTTTGACAATATAAAACACAATGATGCTAACATAACAACAATGTATTACAACAATGGTAAAATTTTTACAAATCATTGGTTGACCTGGACAGGCAACTCTAAAATTTCTGGTGAAGCTAATACAATCCATTATTATGGTTACTGGGAGTGGAAAGATGGTAAAATAATTGCAACTGGAGCTTACATGGATACTCAGTGGTATTTCAGCGAAATTGGAAAATATTTAGAAACTAAATAATTATTTAAACCTCCTTTTGGAGGTTTTTTTTATTAATTTTGTTTAATGAAAAGATTGATTTTAATTTTTGCTTTTTGTATTTCATGTGCTCAAACTGATGATACAATCGTTACTCCATCCAAAATTAATTATACCATATCCAATATTCATGAAACAGCATATGTTCCTTGGAGTATTGAATTTGTTGATAGTGAAACAATAATTTACAGCGAAAGAAGAGGAAAGCTATTTCTATTAAAAAATGGAGTTGCAACTGAAATTGATGGAGTGCCTGACGTTTTTAATAAAAATCAAGGAGGATTGCTTGATATTGAATTACATCCAAATTTTTCTGAAAATAAAAAAATATATATTTCTTATTCAAAGTCTAATGAAAATGACGAGGCTAACACTGCAATAGCAAGTGCAAAACTATTTGAAAATAAATTAGAAGATTTAAAAATTATTTATTTAGGAGAAGAAATGACTTCAAAGAGTTTACACTTTGGGTCAAGACTTCAATTTGATAATGATGGACATTTATATTTTACTATAGGTGACAGAGGAAATAGAGATCAAAACCCTCAAGATATTTCAAGAGATGGAGGAAAGATTTATAGAATTAATGAAGATGGTTCAATACCGGAAGACAATCCCTTTGTTAATGAAAAAGTGGCTAAAAAAGCAATATATTCTTATGGACATAGAAATCCACAAGGGATGTTCAAGCACCCTGTTACAGGACAAATATGGACTAATGAACATGGTCCAAGAGGTGGGGATGAAATAAATATTGTAGAAAGTGGAAAAAACTATGGTTGGCCAAAAATTACATATGGAATAAATTACAGTGGAACAACAATCACTAATGATAAAGATCTTGATGGAATGGAACAACCTCTTTATTATTGGGTTCCATCCATAGCTCCTAGCGGATTTGAATATATAAATTCAGAGAAGTATGATAACTGGAATGGAAGTATTTTAGTCGGATCATTAAAGTTTATGTATTTAGAAAGGTTAGTTTTAGACAAAAACAATAAAGTAATTTATAGAGAAAAGGTTGCAGAAAATCTTGGTAGAGTTCGAGATGTAAAGCTTAGCCCTGACGGATATATATATTTAGCAATTGACAATAAAGGTATTTTTAAAGTTATTCCTAATTAATGATTATTGTTGCAATTTCAGGAGGAACAGGATCTGGGAAAACAACACTTGCAGAAAAAATCATAAAAAATTATTCAAAACTTAAAGTAAATTATTTATCCCTAGACTATTACTATAAAGATTATAGTGATATTTCTTTCAATAAAAGATCAAAAATTAACTTTGATCATCCAAATTCTATTGACTTTAAATTATTTTATCAACAGATTAGTAAACATATAAAAGGGTATGATATTAAAACCCCTACATACTCATATAAAAGACATAAAAGACTAAAAAAAACTCTCTTAATAAAACAAGGAGATCTACTTATTTTAGATGGTATTTTAATTTTGTTAAAAAATAATATTAGAGATTTTTTTGATTTAAGCATATTTTTGGATGTGAGTTCTTCAAAAAGGTTAAAAAGAAGAATTTCAAGAGATAAAAGAGAGAGAGGAAGAAGTATAGCTGAAGTAGAAGAAAGGTTTCTAAAAATGATAAAGCCAATGCATAAGAAATATGTTGAGCCTTCAAAAAATTTTGCTGATATTATTTTAGATGAAGATTATGACTTTGAATTGATTAAAAACAAAATTGATCAAAAATTATATGGAAATAATCAAAAAAATAAAAGATTCTAAATTTTTTAAACTTTTTAGTAACATATATATTCTAACATCCTTGATCTTTTTTATTTGGATTTTTTTTATTGACTCTAATTCTATTTTAGTAAATCTTAAATTAAAAAAAGAAATTAATAAGTTAATTGATAGAAAAGAAGTTCTAGAGAGACAGATAGAAATTGATAAAAAAATTATATCTAATTTGAAAAACCCTGATAGTCTTGAAAAATATGCTAGAGAAAAGCTTTATATGAAAAAAGATAATGAAGAAATTTACATAATAGAATTTAAAGAATAATGGGTAAAATAATTTCAGTTTCAAATCAAAAAGGTGGTGTTGGAAAAACTACAACATCATTAAGCTTGGCAGCATCCTTAGGGGTTTTAGAAAAAAAAGTTCTTTTAATTGACGCTGACCCTCAGGGAAATGCTACATCAGGTATTGGAGTCTCAAGCAAAGATTTTGACAAATCAAGTTATGATGTTTTACTTAATCAATGTAAAATTCAAGATTCTATAATTAATACAAAAAGCCCAAACCTCGATATAATTCCTGCAAATATTGATTTAGTTGCAATTGAAATTGAAATTGTTGATGTTGAAAAAAGAGAATTAATGCTTAGTAAAATGACTAGTGATGTTAAAGATAAATATGATTTTATTATTATTGATTGTCCACCATCACTAGGATTAATAACTATTAATGCTCTTACCGCATCAGACTCAGTTATTATTCCTATACAATGTGAATACTATGCTTTGGAAGGACTTGGTAAATTATTAAATACTATCAAAGGTGTTCAAAAGGTACACAATGAAAAGCTTGAAATTGAAGGAATCCTGCTAACAATGTTTGATTCAAGATTAAGACTATCTAATCAAGTAAAAGAGGATGTAAAAAAACATTTTGGGAATATGGTTTTTTCAACAATTATCCCTAGAAATGTCAGTTTAGGTGAAGCTCCAAGTCATGGAGAAAGTATAATTGTATATAACTCAACTAGCAAAGGCTCAAAAAGTTATATTAAATTTGCTCAAGAAGTAATAAATTTAAATTAGTTTGGCAAAAGCATATAGAAAAAGAGTTTTGGGTAGAGGCTTATCAGCCATTTTAAGCGATGATGAAAATAATAGGTTTAATAACTCTGATTCATCAATAAGCTTCAATGAAATTTCAGTTGATTCAATTGATTTGAATCCATTTCAACCACGAACAAACTTTAATAAAAAAGATATAGACAACTTAGCTTCTTCTATAAAAGTTTTAGGTTTAATACAGCCTATAACTGTTAAAGTTGATAATGATAGGTATGAATTAATTTCTGGAGAAAGAAGACTTAGAGCATTTAAACTATTAAAAATTAATAATATTCCTGCCTACGTAAGAAAAGCTGATGATCAAGCTTCATTGGAAATGGCTCTTGTTGAAAACATACAAAGAAAAGATCTTGACCCAATCGAAATTGCCATTTCCTACAGTAGATTAATTGATGAGTTGAATATTTCTCAAGAAGACATGAGTAAAAGAGTTGGAAAGGATAGATCTACAATTTCAAATTATATTAGATTACTAAGATTAGATCCAATCATACAAAGTGGAATTAGAGATAGTTTTATTTCAATGGGACACGGGAGAACTTTAATAAATATAGATTCAAAAGAGAAGCAATTAATTATTTACGAAAAGATATTAAGAAGTGGACTTTCAGTTAGGCAAACAGAAAAGATTGTAAAAGATCTAAATCAAAAAAAGAAGAAAAAAGAATTTTCTAGAAATGATGGTTCATTTGAAAAAAAGATAAAGATTCTACAGAAAAAATATAATTTAATTATTGATTTAAAATTAAAAAATGAAAAAGGACATCTTTCATTTAAATTTGACAGTATTTCTCAATTAAACAAATTAATTAAAAAGCTAGATGAATAATAGATTTATTATTATTTACTTTTTATTTTTTTTCTTTAACAATCTAATGTTTAGTCAAGAAGAAAATTCAAAAAATGAAATTGATATTTTGAGACCCTCAAAAGCTGCTTTTTACTCTGCAGTAATTCCTGGTCTTGGTCAGATTTACAATAAAAAAGCGTGGAAAGTACCAATTGTTTATGCAGCTATTGGTATTTCAGGATATTCATACGATTACAATAGAAAAAAGTTTTGGTCTTACAGAGATGCCTATAAGAGAAGAAAAGCTGGATTTACTGATGATCAATATCAGGGTATAATTATAAATGATGATAGACTACTTGATGGTCAAGATTTTCATAAAAAATATAAAGATTTATCTATGGTATTTCTTGTGGGATTTTATTTTTTGAATATTTTAGATGCAAATATTGATGCTCACCTTTTAGATTTCAATGTTAATGAAAACTTGTCTTTTGAACCATACTTTGAAAATGATATAGTATTTGAACAAAGTATTGGTTTAAAAGTTAAAATGAATTTATAATATGAATGCTGCAATTATTGGTTATGGGAAGATGGGTAAAGAAGTTGAAAAAGTTTTAATTTCTAGAGGTCATAAAGTCTCAAAAATTATAGAGTTAAGCAATACTAATTTTAATTTAGAGGACTCAGATGTTGCAATCATTTTTTCTTCCCCTGAAAGTGTTTATAAGAACATAAAGAATTGTTTAGATTTGAAAATTCCTGTGATATGTGGATCAACAGGATGGACTGATGATCTCAAAGAAATTGAGAAATATTGTAAATCTTTGAATGGTACATTTTTATTTTCTCCAAACTTTAGCATTGGAGTAAACTTATTTTTTGAGTTGAATAAATATCTTTCTAAAATGATGAAAAACCATGAGGATTATAAATTAAATATAAATGAAAAACACCATATTGAAAAAGTAGACAAACCTAGTGGTACAGCTATAAAATTAGCAAATGATATAATAAAAAACTCCAACTACTCTAGCTGGATATTAGATGGTAACACCACAAAAAATGATATAAATATTGATTCATTCAGAGAAGGAAATGAAAAAGGTTTTCATGAAATAAAATATACATCTAAAAATGATGAAATTACAATTAGTCATAATGCAAAAAACAGATTTAGTTTTGCTTTAGGCTCTGTATTGTCAGCTGAATATATAATCGGTAAAAAAGGAATATTTACTATAAATGATGTTATTAATAACATAAAAATATAATATATGAGTTGGTTTGGATGGTTTATATTTTTTTTGATTATTCAAATTATCCATGCTTTAGGTACATTTAATCTATATAAGAAAGCAGGTTTTAATCCTTATTTATCAATAATTCCAATATACAATGGTTTAGTTTTAATGAAAATTATAAAAAGACCATGGTGGTGGATTGTTTTATTGTTTCTTCCTGTAGTAAATCTTCTAATTTTCCCAATAATATGGATTGAAACTGCTAGAAGTTTTGGCAGAAAGTCCTTACTTGATACTATATTAGTTGTTTTATCTCTTGGACTTTACATTTATATAATAAATTACAACAATAAGTCTGAATATTTAGAAAACAGAAATTTGAATCCACAAAGTGGATTTGAAGAATGGTTTAGTTCAATAATTTTTGCTGTAATATTAGCAACTGTTGTTCATACATATTTTATTCAACCTTTTATAATACCAACTGGATCATTGGAGAGAACTTTACTGGTCGGAGATTTTCTTTTTGTAAGCAAGTACAACTATGGCGCAAGAGTTCCTAAAACTCCTGTTGCTTTTCCAATGGTGCATGATACAATTGTTGGAACCGGACTAAGATCTTACCTGAATAAACCACAGTTACCATATCTAAGGCTTCCAAAACTTCAAAAAATTAAGAGAAATGATATAGTAACATTTAATTGGCCTGCAGATACAGTTAGACAATTTTTTGTAAAAGAAAAAGGTGTAAAAAAACCTGTTGATAAAAAATCAAATTACGTAAAAAGATGTGTAGCTATTCCTGGAGATACTTTATTGATTTTAGATGGTGATTTAATTATTAATAACAAAAAAAGTATTCTTCCATACAGAGCAAAACCATTATTTAAGTATATAGCATATAATTCAAATGGCATATCAAGTCAAAAACTAAAAAAATTAGGTTTATATGATTTTCAAAGAAAATTTAAAATAAATAATATTAATCAAAATTCATTTGATGATATAAAAACTAATATTTTAAGTCTGGTTGACAACAGTTTAGAAAATTTTACAATTATTACAAATTCAAATGGTATTCCTATAGAAAAAATAAGAAGAAATAGAATGTCAATTTCAGAAATAACTGAAAGAAAAAAAAGATTAACAATCACTGAAAAAGATTATGATTTAATTCTTTCAAGTAATGTTGTTGATAGTATAAAAAGAGACTTTAAAATGAATAAGTCTTACAATACATCATATTTTCCAAATAATATTACCTATGATTGGAATGAAGATAATTTTGGACCTTTAATAATTCCAAAAAAAAATAACATAGTTAATTTAAATTTATCTAATATTCCACTTTATAAAAAAATCATTAGAGATTATGAAAAAAATAATCTTGAAATAATAAATAATAAAATTTTTATTAATGGACAAGAAACTAATGAATATACGTTCAAAATGGATTATTATTGGATGATGGGAGATAATAGATACAGCTCAGAGGATAGTCGTATGTGGGGCTTTGTTCCAGATGATCATATTGTTGGAAAACCAGTTTTTATTTGGATGAGTATTGATGGTATAAATGATGGAATTAAAAATTGGAAAATTAGATGGGATCGTGTGTTTACTACAATTCATAATGATGGTGAGCCAAAGTCATATTTAATACATTTTTTAGTTTTTTGCTTATTGACTTGGATTGTAAATAAATTTTTTTTGAAAAAACTAAGCCTTAATGGTTAGGTTAATCAAGCCAACATATTTTCCTCCTATTTCACATTGGAAACATATTTTGTCGGGTAATATATTATGGGATATTAAATCAAGTTATAATAAGCAAACTTTAACAAATAGAACATATATAGATTCTCCAAATGGTGAGCTAATGCTTTCAATTCCCATAAAACACTCGGGTAATATTGGTCCAAGATCGTATTCTGAAGTAAAAATTGACTATAGTTTTAATTGGAAAAAAAATCATTTTAAATCAATTAAAATATCATATCAATCATCTCCTTATTTTGAGTTTTATGAAGCTGATTTAATCAATCTTTATCAATCAAATTTTGAGTACTTGTACAGGTTTAACTTAGCATCAATTAACTTAATATCTAAATGGATGGAAGAAACAATAGATGAAAAAAAAATAAATCTTAATGATTTTAATAATGGTGAGATTGATGATTTAACATTTCTATCTAAAACCAAAAGAACAAAAAATAAAATAAGAAAAAAATATACTCAAACTTTTGAATTAAAAAATGGTTTTATTAATGATTTGAGTGTTTTAGATTTAATATTTAATTGCGGTCCAAATTCAAAAGAGTATATGTAAAAAAAGGCAGGCCTATAAGCCGGATTCTGTCTGGCCTTATCATTTATCTTGACGCAATATTACTATTACATTCTAACCGCCTACCCTTCAACATAGAACGAGCAGCTCTATAAGTTGATTTACTTGGCGTTTCACCTTACAGAGTTTACATGATTTCACTACAGCCTTACTGTACATTCTTTCTGTTGCACTTTTCCTACTATAAATAGCGACGGGTATTACCCGCTGTAATGCTCTTTGGTGTCCGGACTTTCCTCTTTATAAAAGCGATAAGGTAGCCTGCCATCACAAATTTAATATATTTTAACTATAAATATTATAATTATCCACTAGCTAGATTATATTTGTATTAATGAGTAATTTTGTTGTTTCCTCACTAAAATATAGACCTAAAGATTTTGAATCCGTAGTTGGTCAAAATCATGTCACAAATACGTTAAAAAATTCTATTTCTGAAAATAAAATACCTTCTGCTATACTGTTTTGTGGACCCAGGGGCGTTGGAAAAACTTCATGTGCTAGAATTTATGCAAAAGAAATTAATAAATCTAGTATTGAAAATGATGAAAATCATGATTATTCATTTAATATTTTTGAAATTGATGCTGCATCAAATAATAAAACTGATGATATAAGGGACTTAATTGAAAAAGTCAGAATTCCACCACAAATAGGAAGATATAAAGTTTATATAATTGATGAAGTCCATATGCTTTCAAAACAGGCTGAAAATGCTTTTTTAAAAACTTTGGAAGAACCACCAACTCACATTGTTTTTATTTTAGCAACAACTGAAAAAAATAAAATTTTACCAACTATTCTTTCAAGATGTCAAATCTATGACTTTAATAGAATTAAAGAAGATGAGATTTGTAAAGCATTAATTGAAATTTGTAAAAAAGAAGATTTTAAGTTTGAAGAGGAGGCAATTTCGATTATATCACGAAAATCAGATGGATCATTAAGAGATTCCTTAACTATTTTAGATAGAGTTGTAAGTTATACTAACAAAAATATTACAACAGAAAAAACTTCAAGTTTACTTAATATATTAGATAATGAATCATTTCTTAAAATTTCTGAAAATATAATTAATGGAGATTTAATCCCAGTATTAACACTATTTAATGAAATATGTGAAAAAGGATTTAATGAAAAAGATTTTTTAACAGGACTGGCTAGTCATTTTAGAAATATATTAATATCAAAATCTTCAGAATCTCATATCATATTTGAGTTCAATAAAAACATGCTTGATTCTTTTTCAAATCAAGGAGAAATGATCTCAAATTCAGAAATAATTGAAAAAATAACTGCCATAGAGAACTCCATATTTAAATATAATCAGATTGAAAACAAGAAGTTATTAGTGGAAATAACATTGATGAAAATTTGTAAAAATTTAAATGAAAGTAAAGTTCTAGTTGAAAAAAAAAAGGATAAAATTAAAATAGTTTCAAAATCTTCAAATTTAGTAAAAGAAACAACAGTCGATAATAATATAAATAATCTAGATTCAGATAAAAAACAAGAAGAAAGCGATTTAAATAATGAAATATCTACAGTTAAAAATGAATACAAAGAAACAAGTGCTTTATCCCTATCAAGTCTTAAATTAAAAAAGTCTGCTCTTTCTGAAAAAGAGAAAGAAAAAGAAAAACAAGAAGTTTTAAGTAATACTTTTGATAATGATAGCCTTAATTCTGCATGGAAAGAATATTCAAGTAATCTTGAAAAAAATGGGAATAATAGCTTATCAAGCTTGATGGAAATGAATGAACCCTATATAAATGATAATAATAATATAAACTTTAAAGTTCCTTCAAAAAGTAATAAAAAAGAATTAGATTTTGAAAAAGAAAAAATTATCAAATATTTAAAAGATAAATTAAAAAACGGGAACATTATTCTAGAAATTATTATTGACAAAGAGACAAATAAAGAATATTATGCAACTCCACAAGAAAAGTTCGAAAAACTAAGTGAAATAAACCCATTATTAAATCAATTTAAAAAAGATTTAAAATTAGATTTATAATTAAATTATCTCATTTACCATTCCATCAGCTAATCCTATTCTAGGCACATATATTTCTTGAATATCTAGAGTTTTCATTAAAAAATAATAAATTTTTCCTGCAGGCACAATAACATCAATTCTATCAGGATTTAATTTAAGTTTTATTAGTTTTTTTTCTAAAGACATTTTCTCTAGTTTTTCTAAAGTTTTTTTAAAACTTTTTCTTGTTAATGGCTTAGTGTACTTAGTGTCTGATATCTTATAAATTTTATTAATATTACCTCCTATACCAATTATTTTAAGTTTTTTTAGTTCAACTGCATTTTTTTTAAGCCAATTTCCAAAATATTCCCAGGTAGAATTATTAACAAGATCATTAATTAATCTAACTCCACCAATCTTAAAAGATTTTGATTTATAAAATTTTGATTTTTTATAAATGACAACTTCAGTACTACCACCTCCAACATCAATAAAACAATAATTTTTAGTTTTACCTATGTGAGAGCTAATATCATTATTTGAAACTATTTCAGATTCTCTTTTTCCTGAAATTATTTCTACTTTAATTCCAGTTTCAATTTCTAGAGATTTAATAATTTCCTCTGAATTAATAATATTTCTCATAGCAGAAGTAGCATATGCTAAATAATCTTTAATTTCATTTATTTCCATTATTAACTTGAATGAATTTAAAGTTGATTTAAGTTTTTTTAGATTTTTTAAACTAATCTTGCCTTTTTTAAATGAGTCATCACCTAGTCTAAGTTGAACACGATATAGTGAGTTTTTTGTGTGATATTTTATTCCTTTTACATTAAATATATTTGATATGAGTAATCTAATCGCATTAGAACCAATATCTATTGTGGCAACTTTTTTAACTATAACCTTACTTTTCAATTTTTTATTTATAATAGTTATAAATTTCTTTTTGAGCTTCAATTGACTTAGCGCCTTTTAATTTTGATTTATAGATATTTAGGGTAGAAGAATTTAAATATCTTGACTTGGTATTATCTGACCAATATATATTAAAAATATCATTAATCTCATTTTTAACTTTTAAATCTAAAATTGGACAGGTTACCTCTACTCTATTGTCTAAATTTCTAGTCATCCAATCAGCAGATGATATATACACATCATTATTGCCATTATTTTTAAAAATGAAAAAACGTGTGTGTTCTAAAAATCTTCCAACAATACTAATTACTTCAATATTTTTGTGATTTTGAGGTAAAAGACAACAAATTCCT
Source organism: Cryomorphaceae bacterium (assembly GCA_003331885.1). Lineage (GTDB taxonomy): Bacteria > Bacteroidota > Bacteroidia > Flavobacteriales > Flavobacteriaceae > Eutrophosalina. The sequence goes on from QOPZ01000001.1 coordinate 63,596, forward strand.
CTAACTATCATTTTGATTTTAACACCAGCATCAGCTGCTTTATAAAGCTCTTCTACCATAGCATAACTAGTCAAACTATTAAGTTTAATTTTTACAGATGCTGGAAGATTCTTTTTGGCATTTCTAATTTCTTGTTTAATCATTTTTGTGAAAAAAGATTGAGTATGAAAAGGGGAAAGCTTTAAATATTTATAATTGAATTTTTTATAGTTTAAATCGAAAAAATTAAAAACTTTTGAAACATCATTTAAAATTTTTTTATTTGATGTAAAAAGAGTTAAATCAGTATAGGTTTTAGCAGTAGATTCATTAAAGTTTCCTGTACTAATAAAACCAAATTTTTCAATCTTATTATTTCTTTTTCTTTCGATTACACAAACTTTTGCATGTACTTTTAAATTTTGAATACCAAAAATCAATTTAACACCTTGTTCTTCCAATAACTTAGCATATTTGATATTAGCTTTTTCATCAAACCTAGCTTGAAGTTCAATCTGAACAATTACCTCTTTACCATTTTTTGCAGCATTAATCAATGCATTTGCAATACTTGAAAGTTTTGATAATCTATAAATAGTAATTGATATTTTTTTAACATCTGGATCAATTGATGCTTCAGTTAAAAAGCGTAAAACATATATAAATTTATGATATGGGGTATGTAACAAAAAATCTCTTTTTTTTATCGAATCAAAAATATTTTTTTTTAAATCAAAGTTTTTTATATCAAGAGGATTGTTTTTTTTATAAATAAGATTTTTATTTCCTATTGATGGAAAGTTCATATAATCTCGTCTATTATGATATTTACCACCAGGAATTATACTATCAGTATTATTGTTAAAATTTAGCTTATCTAATAAAAATTTTAAAGTATCTTTTTCAATATTGTTGTCATAAACAAACCTGACAGGTTCACCACTTAATCTGTTTTTTAAACTCAATGAAATTTTTTCCAAATAACTTTTAGAAATATCATAAGCAAAGTCAAGCTCTGCATCTCTACTAATTTTTACCATATTTGCTTCAATTTCAATTGGAGAAAATATTTCAAAAATTTCGCTTAAATGAAATCTAATTATATCATCAACTAGAATTACATATTTTTTTTCTGATTTACTTAAAACTAAAAATCTATCTAATTGATTTGGAATTTTAATCAAAGCAAATTTATTAACTGAATCTTTTGATTTAATTTTTACCACAAGAAATGATGATGTATCTGTAAGAGTTGGAAACTTAGACTCACTATTTAATACAATAACTTCTAACTGTGGTTGAATTTTCTCAATAAAAAAATTATTTATAAATTTTATAAATATTTTAGGAATTGATTTTTCATCTACAAAAAAAATATCTTCTTTACTAAGGTCAGTTATAATTGAATTTAAAACGTTTGTACTCCTCTCTTGAAGTTGAATAGTTTTTTTATTTATTTCACCTAATAAATCAATAGCATTAAGGCCTTTATAAAGCTTTTTTTGTTTTTTTGCGGAAAGAGCAATTCTTTTGACTGTAGCATATCTGACCTTAAAAAACTCATCTAGATTATTAGAAAAAATTCCAATAAACCTTAATCTTTCAATCAAGGGAACATTTAAATCCTCTGCTTCTTGTAGAACTCGAGCATTAAAGTCTAACCAACTTAACTCCCTATTTTTAAATTTATAATCTTTCATCTAAATGATTTTGGAAAATAATGATTGTAATTTCCAGTTGTAATTTCTTTCCACGAAGATACATCAAAATCAAAAATTATTATTCCACAAGTTGGAACATGAATGTATTTATTTGCAAATTCTGAAGTTAAAAAGCTACAAGAATTATTATGTGAAAAAATTAAAACTTTAGATAAACTATCTTCAATATTATTTATGAATTTTAAAACATTAAATCCGCTAAAATCATACAATAAATCTGATTTAAAAAATTTAATGTTTTTTATGATTGATGAATGAATTAGAAAATTCTCATATGTTTCAATTGTTCTTTTTGCTGGGCTAGAATAAATAATTTCTGGTTTTAAATTTATTTCATCTATTACTTTTGACATAACTTTAACATCATTTTTTCCTCTATTAGAAATTGGTCTGTCTAAATCAGACAGGTTGTTGTTCCAGTCTGATTTTGCATGTCTAATAACAATAAGGTTTTTCATGGACTAAGCCTCTTATAGCTCCATTCACCATCATAATTTTTTTTATAAAAAATTCTATCATGGAGTCTGTTTTTTCGTCCTTGCCAAAATTCTAAAGAAAAAGGGCTTACAATTATTCCACCCCATTGTTTAGGTCTATTAAGCTTAGTTTTAGTTTTTTTTAATTTACTGAATTTATTCTCAATAAACTTTCTGTCAGGAATTTCTGAACTTTGATCAGAGGCAATTGCTCCAATTTGACTGTCAATAGGGCGAGAATAAAAATATTTATCAGATTCTTCATCTGACATTATAGAACATTTACCTTTTATAATAATTTGTCTTTCATGTGATGGCCAAAAAAATGACAGACAAACATTTGAATTTGAAAGAATGTTTTTTCCTTTATTACTATTATAATTTGTATAAAAAATGAAGCCACTACTTGAAAATTTTTTTAACAAAACGACTCTGTTAGATGGGGAATTATATTCATCAATTGTACTTAAAGTCATGGCATTTGGTTCTTTGATTAAATTTGAATTACTTACTTCATCAAACCAATTTCTAAACATTAATAAAGGGTCATCAGATAAAGATCCTTCATCTAAGGTAAACTTGTCATAACTTATTCTATAATTAGATAAATCTTTCATGAGGTTAAATTTAATATTTAAAAAGAATATACATCGCCTTCTTTAGCTATAAATACATTTGGAAATAATGTGGCAGCTTCCAGCTTAAATTCATTTAAATCCTTGTATCTGGCAGAAAAATGTCCCAATATTAATTTATTAGCGTTTGATTTTTTAGCAATTTTTGCAGCTTGTAAAGAGGTTGTATGCTTAGTTTTTAATGCTAAATCTGAATGCTTTTCTAAGAATGTTGATTCATGATATAATATGCTTACATTTCTAATTAGATCACATATTTCAGGAAAAAACTGTGTGTCAGAACAATAAGCATATGAAATATTTAAATCATTATTTTTTAATTTAAATATAAATCCCGTTGTCGGAATTCTATGATATAGCTTGAGGGATTCAACTGAAATTTCTTCATTATCAATTATTACTTTATTTTTTGATTCTATTTCAATAAAATTTAAGTTATAACTAGTCCATGATTTTCCGGATTTCATAATTAAGGTGATAATTTTTTTTAATCCTTTTGGTCCATAAATATTTAAATCCTTATTTCTTCCTTTTAGATTAAAGTAAGAAATTAAACCTGGTAAACCGAAATAATGATCTCCGTGAAGATGAGAAATAAAAATATTATCAATTGAGTTTAACCTAATATTATATTTTTTTAATAAAAATTGAGTTCCCTCACCACAATCAATCAAATAAAACTTTTTATTAAGTATTAAAAGTTGAGATGATGGAAATCTTCCATAACCGCCAGATCCAGAGTAACAGCCTAATATTCTAAGACTATTCTTCATTAATCAGTCTTTCAATTTCTTCAATTTCTACAATATCTTTTGCTTCTTGGAAGGTTGGAACAACTGAAAATAAATATCTATCATTTTTTAATGTATTAGAAACTATAACTATAGATTTTTTTGATTTTTTCATGTGAGAATTAAAAAAATCTAATATTTCAGTATTTATATTATTATCATCTTCAAATTCGATTATTAGATTATTCTTAGATACCTTTTTTTTAATGTTACCTAATAAAATATTCTTTTTAACGTGGATTTTTTCAAATTTATTAATCATAGCTTAGCAGCAAGTAAATACATCACAGCCATTCTTACTGCAACTCCATTTTCAACCTGGTCTAAAATAACAGTTTTTCCTGAATCAATTATGTCACTATTCAATTCTACTCCTCTATTAATAGGGCCAGGATGAGTAATAATTATTTCTTTATCAATTAAATTTAATCGCTTTAAGTCTAAACCATATTGTAAAGCATATTCTCTTGTAGAAGGAAAATAGCTATCTATCATTCTTTCATTTTGTATTCTTAACATACTTGCTACATCACACCATTTCAAACCTTTTTCAAAACTTGATTCATATTGTATTCCCAAATCATTTATATACTTAGGAATTAAACTTTTAGGCCCACAAACCTTTACTAAAGCACCTAGTTTTCTATAAATAAATATATTTGATAATGCAACTCTAGAGTGCATAATATCACCTGTTATTAAAATTTTCTTACCAATGAAAGAGCCAAATTTCTCCCTCAGTGTAAAGGCATCTAGAAGAGCTTGAGTTGGATGTTCATGACATCCGTCTCCAGCATTTATAATACAAGATTTTACATTTTTAGACAAAAAGATACTAGCTCCCGGACTTGGATGCCTCATAACAACCATATCAACTTTCATAGAAAGAATGTTGTTGACAGTATCTGTCAATGTTTCACCTTTAGTGATTGATGAACCAGATGAGCTAAAATTGATTATATCTGCTGAAAGTCTTTTTTGAGCTAATTCAAATGAAATTTTTGTTCTTGTGCTATTTTCAAAAAAAAGATTAGCAATTGTAATATCTCTTAAGCTTGGAACTTTTTTAATTTTTCTATTAATAACTTCTTTAAAGTTATCTGCTGTTTCAAAAATTAAATTTAAATCTTCTTCAGATAAATATTTAATTCCTAATAAGTTAGAAACACTAAGTTTTTTTCCCATTTTTCTTATATATATAGACCGCATCCTCTCCGTCAATTTCATTCCATTTAACAGTAAGTCTTTGGTTATTTATCGAATCAACTTGAATTCCACAATAATCTGGCTGAATTGGCAAATGCCTAGAAAACCTTCTATCAATTAAACTCAATAACTCAACCTTATTTGGTCTTCCAAATGATTGTAAAGCAGTTAAAGCAGCTCTTATGCTTCTTCCTGTATATAAAACATCATCAATTAGAATAACTGTCTTATTTTCGACAATAAAGTCAATTGAGGTTTTATTAGCGCTCAAAATTTTATTTTTTCTACCGAAATCATCTCTAAAAAAGGTAACATCTAAAAATCCTAACTTGATATCATCTATACCATAGTTCTTAATTATCAATTCTTTAATTTTTTTTGAAAGGATTTTTCCTCGAGGTTGTATTCCAATTAATACAGCTTCAGAAAAGTCGTTGTGATTTTCAAATAGTTGACTTGCTAATCGATTAAGGATTAATGAAAGTTTTGAAGCGTCTAAGATTTTTTTATTGTTCAACACGCTCATTAAAGTGCAAATGTAAACAAATTTTACAAATTCAATTTTTTAAATAGTAATTCTTTCAGATATCTTTTTATAATATCCATTTTCTAATTTATCTCTAATTGCTAAAAAAGAATCAAGAGTTTCGTTAATATCATCAATATTATGAGTAGCAGTTGGAATAAGTCTTAACAATATAAGTCCCTTTGGAATTACTGGATAAACAACTATGGAACAGAAAACGCCATATTTCTCTCTTAAGTCCTTAACCAAAACCATGGCTTCAAGCACATCTCCTTTGAGAAATACAGGTGTAACACAACTTTTTGTGGTTCCAATATCAAAACCTCTTTCAACTAGCCCAGATTGTAGTACTTTTACATTTTTCCAAAGCTTTTCTCTGTGTTGAGGTTCATTTTTAAGAATTTCAAGACGTTTAATTGCTCCAATTACTAGTTGCATTTGTAAAGATTTTGCAAATACTTGGGATCTCATATTGTATTTTAAAAACTTTATAACATTTTTTGAACCAGCAACAAAAGCACCAGTTGACGCCAATGATTTAGCAAATGTTGCAAAATATACGTCTATATCATCATTGACATCTTGTTCATTTCCAACTCCAGATCCATCATCTCCTAAGGTTCCGAAACCATGCGCATCATCAACTAGAAGTCTAAAATCATATTTTTTCTTAAGCTGAACAATTTCCTTAATTTTTCCTTGCTCACCTCTCATGCCAAAAACTCCTTCGGAAATAACTAAGATGCCTCCACCAGTTTTTTCAACTATTTTTTCAGCTCTTTTAAGATTTTTTTCTAAACTTTCTATATCGTTATGTTGAAATGTAAACCTTTTACCAACATGTAATCTTACACCATCTACTATGCAGGCATGAGAATCAATGTCATAAACAATAACATCATTTTTAGTTACTAAGGTTTCAACTATGGACAAAATACCTTGATATCCAAAGTTTAAAACATAGGCACTCTCTTTTGAAACAAAAGAGGCTAAATCTTTTTCAAGTTTTTCGTGCATTGATGTATGGCCAGACATCATTCTAGCACCCATTGGGTATGCAGAACCATACAAAGCTGCAGCATCTGCATCAGCTTTTCTTACTTCAGGATGATTGGATAACCCTAAATAATCATTTACACTCCAAGTAATCACTTCTTTACCATTAAAGTTCATTCTATTTGAGATAGGCCCTTCAAGTTTTGGAAAAGCAAAATAGCCCTCTGCAATTGAAGCCCATTTTCCCAAAGGCCCCATATTATTCTCGAATTTTTTAAATAAATCTGACATATTTAACGAATATATTCAATTGATGATTCTTGTTCTTTAGTTTTTTTATCAAAGCCTTGCTCAGTCATCCATTTATCACTAAAAACTTTACTCATGTATCTTGATCCATGATCACAAAAAACTGTTACTACAATACTTTCTTTATTAAATGTATTTTTTTTATTCAGTTGTCTAATAGCTTGAATACAAGCACCGGATGTATAACCAACGAATAATCCCTCTTTTAATGCAATTTCTCTAGAGGAATGTGCACTATCTTCATCATTAACTTTTTCATAAAAATCAATTTTTGAAAAATCAGTTGATGTTGGTATTAAATTTTTACCTAAACCTTCAATTCGGTAAGGATAAATTTCATTAGAATCAAATTCACCTGTCTCATGAAACTTTTTTAATACTGAACCATATGCGTCAACTCCAATGATTTGAATTTTTGGGTTTTTTTCTTTTAAATATCTTGCTACACCTGAAATAGTCCCTCCAGTTCCGCTACTAGCAACTAAGTGGGTAATATTTCCATTTGTTTGCTTCCAAATCTCAGGACCAGTTGTTTTATAATGTGCATCAATATTTAATTCATTAAAATATTGATTGATGTAAAATGAATCTTTAATTTCCTCATTAAGTCTTTTTGCAACTTGATAATAAGATCTTTTGTCATCTGCTGGTACATTAGCAGGACAAACATAGACTTTAGCACCCATAGATTTCAACATATCAATCTTATCGGGAGATGATTTAGATGAAACAGCTACAATACATTTGTAACCCTTAACCATAGAAACCATTGATAAACTAAAACCAGTATTACCAGAAGTTGTTTCAATTATAGTAGTGTTTTTATCAATTAAACCTTTCTTTTCAGCAGAATCTATGATATGCAAAGCAATTCTATCCTTATTAGATTGACCTGGATTCATAGCCTCATACTTTGCATAATATGAACCTTCAAAGTCTTTAGTAACTTTATTTAATTTAATTAGCGGAGTATTGCCAATTAAAGAGAGGATATTTTCGTGGGCATTAATCTTTTTTTTCATGCACATTGTTGTATATCACGATGTGCAAAAATACATTAAAAAAACGAATTGGTTATTTTAATTACTTATAATGAAACATCAGATATTAATTGCAAAAACTTTTCATGATGTGCAGAAGAATAATCAAGGTGAGTAACTAATCTTAACTTATTATCACCCATACCGATAAGTTTTACTCCCTTTTTTTGCAAAATTTCAATAAATTTTTCTGATCTATATTGATCTGAAATCTCGAAAATAATAATATTAGTTTCTACCTTCTCAACCTTCTTTATAAAATATAGTTTTTTTAAAACAGATTCAATTTCCTTAGCTTTTTTATGATCTTCTTCTAACCTTGAAATATTATTTTCCAATGCATATAATCCACATGCTGCTAGATATCCAGATTGTCTCATTCCTCCTCCCAAAATTTTTCTTATTCTTACAGCTTCATTATAATCTTTTTCATTACAAAGCAATAATGAACCAACTGGACATCCTAAACCTTTACTCAAACAAACTGATATTGTGTCGAAAATTTCACCAAAAAAGGAAAAATCTATCCCATTTTTGACAGATGCATTCCATATTCTTGCACCGTCTAAATGATATTTTAATTTATTCTCTTTGCAAACCAATTGAATTTTTTTTAATTCATTAATATCCCAACAAGCACCGCCTCCCTTGTTAGTTGTGTTTTCGACACATACAAGTGATGTTTTAGGACTATGATAAAAATCTGGCGGATTTATTGAATTTAAAACATCATTTGAATCAAAAAAACCTCTTTCTTTATTTATAAGCTTACATGAAACCCCAGAATTAAAACTTACCCCTCCTCCTTCATAATTGTATACATGAGCTGTTTTACTACAGATTAACTGATCACCAGGATTTGTATGTATTTTAATTGCCGTTTGGTTTGTCATTGTTCCTGATGGAAAAAAAAGTGCCTTTTCCATTTTAAACATTTTAGCAACTTTGTTTTCTAAAGCGTTAACTGTTGGATCTTCCTTGAAAACATCATCTCCTACATTACAACTGTTCATGTAGTTTAACATTTCAAGCGAAGGTTTAGTTACTGTATCACTAATTAAATTAATTTCCATGAATTAAGTTTAGAATAATAATTTTATAATCTGATTTTATAAATATAATTTAAGTAAGATTTTAAACCAATTAAATTATTTATTTTTATAATAATTTTGATTACATCAGAACACATTAAAGATTTAATTGAACGCCTTGGTGCTTTAAGGAGGTATCTTTGACCTTGATGAAAAGAAAGAGGAAATCTCTATTTTAGAAAAAGAAACTGTAGAATCTAATTTTTGGAATAATCCCTCTGAAGCACAAATTGTCCTAAAAAAAATAAAATCACTTAAAGATTGGGTTGAAAGCTATAATAATGCTCTTTCATTATGTGATGAATTGGAAATAACCTATGAATATTTTAAAAATGAAGAAGTTAATGAAAGTGATTTAATAAAGTGCTTTGAAAAAACAAAAGAAAAAATTGAATCAATTGAATTTAAAAACATGCTTTCAAATGAGGGTGATGAAATGTCTGCAATTTTACAGATAACTGCAGGTGCTGGAGGAACTGAAAGTTGTGACTGGGCTTATATGTTGTGTAGAATGTATCTAATGTGGTGTGAAAAAAGAAACTTCAAAACTAAAGAGTTAAATGTTGTGGAAGGAGATGTAACTGGGATAAAAACCATAAGTATTGAGATTCAGGGTGAATATGCTTTTGGATGGCTTAAAGGTGAAAATGGAGTACATAGACTTGTCAGAATTTCCCCTTTTGACAGTAATGCAAAACGGCACACATCTTTTGCCTCAGTTTATATATATCCATTAGTTGATGAAACTATCAATATTGAAATTAATAATTCGGATTTAGAATGGGAAACAATGAGATCAAGCGGAGCAGGTGGACAAAGTGTAAATAAAATTGAAACTGCTGTTAGATTGAAACATATTCCTAGTGGGATTGTTGTTGAAAATTCAGAAACTAGATCTCAACTTGATAATAAAAATAAAGCTTTACTTCTGTTAAAATCTCAACTTTATGAAATTGAATTAAACAAAAAACTAGAAACTCGAAAAGAGATTGAAGAAAGTAAAAAGAAGATTGAATGGGGTTCCCAGATAAGAAACTATGTTTTACACCCATATAAAATGGTGAAAGATGTTAGAACTTCCACAGAAATTGCAGATGCAAACTCTGTTCTTGATGGAAATATTGATCCTTTTCTAAAAACTTTTTTAATGGATAATGGTAATAAGTAGAAATTACTTGTTTGAATTTTTATTTTTTCTTTCGCTCAGCCACTCAAAAAAAGATCCTGTTACCCAGTAAGGTATAATAAAAGTTAACAATAAAATCATAAGCCAAAAACCTATGGTAACTACTGTCATAAAAATTAAAAAACCTAAATATTGATCGAATTCAAACATAAAGTGTAAAGATAAGGATAAGTTTTATACCTAGAAAAAACTATTATAAATAGTTTATGAACAGGTTTTGAACGCTATTTTGTAACTTTGTAATATAAATTTTTGTTCTATGAAATTCAGAACAGAGTCCGATACTCTTGGAAAAGTGAAGATTCCTATTGATTCTCTATGGGGCCCTCAAACCCAAAGATCAATAAATAATTTTAATATTGGAGCCAAAGGATCTATGCCAATTGAAATAATTCATGCGTATGCTATTTTAAAGAAAGCATGTGCTAAATCTAATTTTGAGTTAGGTGTTTTAGATAAGAATAAAATGAATCTTATAATTAATGCCTGTCAACAAATTATTGATGGAAAACATGACAAAGAGTTTCCCCTTGTAATTTGGCAAACTGGTTCAGGAACACAAACAAATATGAATCTTAATGAGGTAATTTCTAGTATTGCTCATATAAAAGAAGGTAAAAAGTTAGATGATAATAATAAAACATTAAGATCAAATGATGATGTAAATAAATCACAATCATCTAATGATTCATTTCCCACAGCCATGCATATTGCAGCATATAAACTTGTGGTTGAAAAAGCTATTCCATCTATTAATGATTTTTATAAAAGTTTGTTAAATAAAGTAAAAGAGTTTGAAAATGATGTTAAAATTGGAAGAACTCACCTAATGGATGCTACTCCCCTAACTTTTGGACAAGAATTTTCGGGATATGCCTCTCAAGTTAAACATGGCCTTAAATCTCTTGAAAATTCGTTAGATCATTTATCAGAACTTGCAATCGGAGGAACTGCTGTTGGAACTGGCTTAAATGCCCCAAATGGTTTTGATAAAATTACGGTTAAAAATATTTCAGATGATTGTAATATAAAATTCAAAGTAGCTGAAAATAAATTTGAAGCTTTAGCTGCTCATGATGCAATTATTGAAACACACTCAGCATTGAAACAAATAGCAATTTCAATTTATAAAATTGCAAATGATATACGTTTGCTTGGCAGTGGTCCAAGAGCTGGTTTTTCGGAATTGATACTTCCATCAAATGAACCTGGAAGTTCAATAATGCCCGGGAAAATTAATCCAACTCAGTGTGAATCTATTTGTATGGTTTGTGCTCAAGTAATTGGAAATGATTACACTATAAGTTTTGCTGGAACACAGGGTCAGCTCGAGTTAAATGTTTATAAACCACTAATGGCTTCAAAAATAATTGAATCATTAAAGTTGCTCTCCGATGCGATCATAAGTTTTAATAAAAACTGTATTATTGGATTAAAAGTAAATAAGAAAAAAATTACTGAGCATTTAAATAATTCATTAATGCTTGTAACGGCTCTTAATAATAAAATTGGTTATTACAAAGCAGCTGAAATTGCTAATAATGCATACAAGAATGGTACTACTCTTAAAGAAGAAGCTTTGAAACTAAAATATTTGTCAGAAGATGAATTTGATAAATGGGTTGATCCCAAAAAAATGACTGGTAAATAATTATATTCTTCCTTTAAGAGCATTAAAAGCCCATCCGATTGTAATAAAACCTAATCCAGCAATTGCAAGCTCTACTAAATATTCAGGATATTTAAATACACCCAAAAGAACTAATGATGATCCAATTATAAAAAGGATAAATGATGCCCATGCAAAAATTGCATTTTTATTCATTCCCATATTTAAATATTTACTTTTCCAAATAATTTTTCTTTCCAACCTGACCATTTATATTTTACAGAAAAATGATATATAAGAATAGGAAATATTACTAATGCTGGAAGAATTTGAGAGGTAATATCAGGTTCTCCAATATATTTATAAATTGAATCAGTTTGTAAAACACTCCAATCAGCAGTAATAAATAATGCTGCCATTAGATTATTAGCATAGTGCCATCCAAGCGCTAACTCCAGACCCTCATCCATCATAGTTATTAATCCGAGGAAAAAGCCCATAAAAATATATGCAAATATAAATGCATTTCCAAGCTTGTCTATTTCAGGGTTTGCAAAATGAAGTAATCCAAATAGAATAGATGGAATAGTAAAAGCTAAAAATCGACTTTTTGTTGTTATTCCAATCCCCTGAAGCAAATAACCTCTTATCAGATACTCTTCAAAGCTTGTTTGGAGAGGGAGCAAAGTCAAACAAATAATAACAAGGATTAAAAATTGATTCAAATTGAATGTTAACTCATACTCATCTGGAGATAAAAACAAATCAATTGGCATAAACAAAACTGTAATCCCAACAACTAAAAAGAAAGAATAAAAAATCCTTGAGTAATCAATTTTATCTCGTGATGTCGTTAGTGATTTAATACTCTGATTATGTATAAACTTAATAGTCAAATACAAACCTAAACAACCAAAAGCAAACGTCAATAAAAATAAAGCCAATCCAATATTTTTGGATGGAAAAACTGAAAAAATAGCCATCATATCATTTGATCCGTCCATCTCTAAATTCTCAAAATCAGCATTTAGAGCAAATCCAACTCCTAATGGTATTGCACCAATAATTTGCCAGAATGTGAAAATAATTAAAGGGCCTACAAGGAAATATCTCCACCAATTATTTTTAATATTTTTTGCCTTTTCTATAAACATTAAATAAAGAATAAGTTAAGAGCTATTACCATGAATAAACCATAAAAGATTTGTAAATATATTGTTTTTAAATTCGAAAAAACCAAATCTCTTGAATTATAGTTTTTGTATAAATTAAAAAAAGCGAAAAGACCATAAATAAATAACAATCCATTTCCAGCATAAAAAATACTTTTATTAAAATTTAAAAGGTTTTCAGCAAGGATTTCAGTTAGATAAATTGATGAACCAAAAGCTGCTAATAGAATTAATAAATATCCCCATCTAGCATTTTTCTTTCCTAGAGTTACAATCAAATGGTTTTTTCCAGTCGAAGCATCACTGACAGTATCTGGATATTGATTGATATATAATATGTTTGTTGTTAATAAACCAAAGGGTACACCAAGGTAAATTGCATTAAAAAATTCTTGAGAATATATTTCAACAGTTGAATTTGAAATTGCAAATAATGCACCTAATGTAAGTACTGGTCCAAAAGCTAAGAAAATAGCAATTTCACCAAGGCCTCTTCTTGAAACAAGTCTCAAAGGTCTGGCAGTATAAAAATAACCTAACAGGCCTCCAATTAATCCTAAAATCAAAGCATTTTGAGCATTAGAAATTTCACCAGTTACATTAAAACTATTAAATAGTAAAGTACCAGTTACAATTACGGCTGAAAATAACATTTTTCTAGCAAGAGATAAAGTGCCTTTGTGAGTTATTAAGCCAAGTTCTACTGCCCTACTTCCACCAGAAAGCTGAGCACCCTCTAAAACTGTTGAATTAAGACCTGCATTGAAATATTCGTTATTAGCACCATCAGTACCATCCTTCACATCATAATAGTCATTAAATAAGTTTGAAGAAACATGTAAAAAAACAATACCAAGTGAACACAAGATTAGAGATATAATATTAAATAATCCATCTCCTGATCCTGCCATAAAAGCAGCAATTGCAAAAATTGGAAATAGAGAAGCACTTGTGAAACCTCCTCTTGTTATTGCAAAAGCCCATTTAATAAAAATTGTTGAAAATTTTATAGGAATTTTAACTTCTTCATTTATTGGTATTGTTATTCCGCAGTATCCAGTCTGTGGATTGTTTTTTCCATTACTAAATGTTGGAGTAATTTTGATAGCAGCATTAAACTTAGTGCCATCTTTTCTTATGAAATAAGTTTTGGTATTGTGTTCACCATCTTTTATAGCAGATGCAAGCCAATTACCAACATTTTGAATAACAATTTCACCTGCTGAAAATAAAGACACTCTCTTTTTTCCAACTAATTCTTCTTTACTGTACCCAAAAAGTTTTTCACCATCTGGATTAATTTTTTCTATTACGCCTTCAAGGTCACAAATAATTATACTTTTCATTTTTAATAAATTAAAGGGCAAATGTAATATATATCCTAGAAAATGATATAAGCAATTTATTTTTTTTCTAGAACCATTGTAGTAAGCTTACAATGGGAAACTAAATTGTCTTCTTTATCTTTAATTTGAATTTCCCAAATATGTGTTCTTTTTCCAATATGAATTGGATTTGCTCTTGCAAAAACAAAGCCATTTTTAACAGATCTTAGGTGATTTGCGGAAATTTCAATTCCTCTTATTGTATGAGTAACTGGATTAATAAATAAATAAGAAGCTGCACTACCAACTGATTCAGCTAAAGCAACACTTGCTCCTCCATGCAAAACTTTATCCGGTTGTAATACCTTTGAATTCACGGGCATTTTAGCTACTAAATAATTTTCTCCAACATCAATGTATTTTATGTTAAGCAACTCCATTAATGTATTTTTATTTGATCTGTTTATAATTTTAAGTTTTAGACTCTTATTCATAACTGACTTAATTGCAAAAAAAAACGTGCCACTTAGGCACGTTTTAGTATAATGTAAAATTTTACTTAACTTCTTCAAAATCAACATCTTGAACATCATCATCAGATCCTTTATCCTTCTTAGATGATTTTTTTGCTTCTGAACCATCAGGCTCAGCTGTTTTTGCTGATTCTGCTTGGGCTTTATAAAGTTCTTCAGATGCATTTTTCCATGCTTCATTGATTTTTTCGAGCTCAGACTTAATTGAATCTAAATCTTTAGATTCATGAGCCTTTTTTAATGTAACAAGAGCTTCTTCAATTGCTTTCTTTTTATCATCTGATAACTTATCTCCATATTCTTTTAACTGACTTTCAGTTTGAAAAATCATGGCGTCAGCGCTATTTAAAGTATCAACTTCTTCTTTTAATTTTTTATCAGATTCAGCATTTGCTTCAGCTTCCTTTTTCATTTTTTCAATTTCTTCTTCAGTTAAGCCGGAAGAGGCTTCAATCCTAATGTCTTGAGACTTATTGGTTGCTTTATCTAATGCAGTAACTTGTATTATTCCATTAGCATCAATGTCAAAAGTTACTTCAATTTGAGGAACTCCCCTTGGTGAAGGTGGAATACCATCTAAATGAAATCTACCAATAGTTTTATTGTCTTTAGCCATTGATCTTTCACCCTGAAGAACATGAATTTCAACTGAGGGTTGATTATCAGCAGCCGTAGAAAAAACTTGAGATTTTTTTGAAGGTATTGTTGTGTTTGACTCAATAAGTTTTGTCAATACCCCACCCATTGTTTCAATTCCAAGAGAAAGTGGAGTAACATCCAATAAAAGAACATCTTTTACATCACCAGTTAAAACACCTCCTTGAATGGCAGCACCAACAGCTACAACTTCATCTGGATTAACTCCTTTTGATGGTTTTTTACCAAAGAATTTTTCTACTTCATTTTGGATTACCGGAATTCTAGTTGATCCACCAACTAAAATAACCTCATTAATATCTGATTTATTTAATCCTGCGTCTTTTAATGCCTTTTTAACTGGATCCATTGATCTTTTAACAAGATCAGAACACAATTGTTCAAATTTAGATCTTGTCAATGTTTTAACCAAATGCTTTGGACCTGAGTCAGTGGCAGTGATATATGGCAAATTAATTTCCGTTTGTGTTGATGATGAAAGCTCTATTTTAGCCTTTTCAGCAGCTTCTTTAAGTCTCTGTAATGCCATTGGGTCCTTTCTTAAATCAATACTTTCTTGTTCTTCATATTCAAAAGCTAACCATTGAATTATTGCATCATCAAAATCATCACCACCGAGTCGAGTGTCTCCATTGGTAGATAAAACCTCAAAAACACCATCTCCAAGTTCTAAAACTGAAATATCAAATGTACCTCCTCCTAAATCATATACAGCTATTTTTTGATCTTTATTAGATTTGTCTAAACCATAAGCTAGAGCTGCTGCAGTAGGTTCATTAATTATTCTTTGAACTTTTAGCCCTGATATTTCACCAGCTTCTTTAGTTGCTTGTCTTTGTGCATCGTTAAAATATGCAGGTACAGTAACAACAGCTTCAGAAACAGATGTTCCTAAATAATCTTCAGCTGTTTTTTTCATTTTTTGTAAAATCATAGCAGAAAGTTCCTGAGGAGTATATAGTCTACCGTCAATATCTACTCTTGCTGTATCATTGTCACCTTTTACTACCTTAAATGCAGATCTTTTTGCATCATCCTTTGATTCAGAGAACTTACTTCCCATAAATCTCTTAATCGATGATATTGTTTTAGTTGGATTTGTGACCGCTTGTCTTTTAGCAGGGTCACCAACCTTAATTTCACCTCCGTCAACGAAAGCTATTACTGACGGTGTAGTTCTTTTTCCTTCTGCGTTTGGGATTACAACTGGTTCATTTCCTTCCATAACAGAAACGCATGAGTTAGTTGTTCCTAAATCTATACCAATTATTTTGCTCATAATTATTTTTTTTCTAATAAAATCAAGTTTTATGCCATTCTATTATACTGACACTATGGCAGTTTTTTTCTTTTAATTTTTAATTACATTTGGCAAATGGAAAAAAAATTGTTCAAGAGAATTACAACTAGGACACTACATGAAATGAAAAAAATGAATGAAAAAATCAGTATGCTTACTGCATATGATTATACTTTTTCCAAAATTCTTGATGAAGCAAATATTGATATAATTTTAGTTGGTGACTCTGCTTCAAATGTTTTTGCTGGAAATGAAACTACAGTTCCTATAACATTAGATGAAATGATATACCACGCTAAATCAGTTGTTAAAGGAGCTAAAAGAGCTTTAGTTGTAGTTGATATGCCCTTTGGAACCTATCAATCAAATCCAGATAAAGCTTTGAAATCTGCTATTAGAATAATGAAAGAATCTGGAGCTCATGCAGTAAAACTAGAAGGTGGAAAAGAGGTTAGCGAATCCATCAGTAAAATTATTAATGCTGGAATTCCCGTTATGGGGCATCTAGGGCTTACTCCACAATCAATTTATAAATTTGGAACATATAATGTAAGAGGAAAAAATAAAATTGAAGCCGATCAACTAATTGAAGACGCTCAAAGCCTGGAAAAATTAGGTTGTTTTTCTACAGTCTTAGAAAAAATTCCACACAAGTTATCTGAAGAAATCTCAAAAAAAACAAAATTTCCACTGATAGGAATTGGAGCAGGAAATAATGTTGATGGCCAAGTACTTGTAATTCATGATTTGATTGGACTAACTAATGAATTTAATCCAAGGTTTATAAGAAGATATCTTGATTTAAATTCTTCAATAAAATCAGCAGTTTCTCAATTTATTAAAGATGTTAAATCAAGTGACTTTCCAAGTAAAGATGAAATGTACTAAAACTCATGAAAGTTGTATATGAGGATAATCATCTAATTATTGTTAATAAAGATCCCGGAGAACTTTCTCAATCTGATTATACAAAAGATCAATCTTTAGTTGAAAAAGTCAAGAACTATCTAAGGATCAAATATCAAAAAAAAGGGAATGTATTTTTAGGTTTAGTTAACAGGCTAGATAGACCAACTAGTGGTTTATTAATTTTCTCTAAAACAAGTAAAGCATTAACTAGAATGAATAAACTTTTGAAAGAAAAAAAAATAAAAAAAACGTATTTAGCAATCACTGAGAACAAGCCAAAGAATAATAAAGGTGAATTGATTGATTATTTGTTGAAAAATCAAAATAAAAATAAATCATTTGTAGTTGATAAAACTCATACCAAATCTAAAAAAGCTATTCTTTCTTATAAATTATTAAAAAGCTTAAAAAATTATTTTTTATTAGAAATAGCTCTTGAAACAGGAAGACATCATCAAATAAGATGTCAACTAGCAAATATTGGTTGTTATATTAAGGGAGATATTAAGTATGGCGCTAAAAGACCAAACAAAAATAAAAGTATATCTCTTCATTCTAAAAAAATTGAATTTATACATCCAGTTTCAAAATTAAATATTTTAGTTGAAGCAAAACCACCAGATGAAAGCATATGGTTAAACTAAACTATAAACTAAATAGCTTATTACTTATATTTTACTAAATTTACTGGCTTGTACGCAATTTAATGAAAGAAATTGTAAAGATTTTTGATACTACATTAAGGGACGGTGAGCAAGTTCCAGGTTGTAAATTAGAAACTAAAGAAAAATTAAAAATAGCTGAAAAGCTAGACAACTTAGGGGTCGATATAATTGAAGCTGGATTTCCTGTATCAAGTCCAGGTGACTTTAATTCAGTTGTTGAAATATCAAAAATTGTTAAAAATGCTTCTGTATGTGGTTTAACTAGAGCTGTTAAAAACGATATTGACGTTGCTGTTGAATCATTAAAATTAGCAAAAAGACCAAGATTACATACTGGTATTGGAACATCCGATTCTCATATTAAACATAAGTTTAAATCAACAAGAGAAAAAATTTTAGAAAGGGCTGTCGATGCTGTAAAGTATTCTAAAAAATATATTGAAGATGTAGAGTTTTATGCTGAAGATGCTGGCAGAACAAATAATGAGTTTCTCGCCCTAGTTTGTGAAAAAGTTATAGATGCTGGTGCTACAGTTTTAAACATCCCAGACACAACTGGATATTGTCTTCCTAACGAATATGGAGAAAAAATAAGTTTTTTAATTAATAATGTTAAAAATATTGACAAGGCAATTATTTCATGTCACTGTCATAATGATTTAGGTTTAGCAACTGCAAATTCAATCGAGGGTGTAATTAATGGAGCAAGACAAATTGAATGTACTATTAATGGAATTGGAGAAAGAGCTGGTAATACGTCACTTGAGGAGGTTGTTATGGTATTAAAACAACATAATGAATTAGACTTAAATACTAACATAAATAGTAAGTTGTTACTTGAAACTAGCAAAATGGTTTCTGAATTAATGGGCATGGTTGTTCAACCTAATAAAGCAATTGTCGGAGAAAATGCATTTGCACACAGTTCTGGAATTCATCAGGACGGTGTTATTAAAAAACGTGAAACATATGAAATTATTGACCCTAGAGATGTAGGAGTCAATAAATCTTCAATTGTTTTAACTGCGCGAAGTGGTAGAGCTGCCCTTGCATACAGGGCTAAAGGAATTGGTATTAATTTATCAAAAATTCAATTAGATAAAGTTTATGATCAGTTTCTAATATTTGCTGATAAAAACAAAGAAGTTACTGATTCAGATTTACCAAATATTATTAAATTATCTAAAATTTAAAAATGGGACAGACGTTATTTGATAAGGTATGGGATTCTCATGTGATTAAGAAAATTGATAATGGACCTGATGTTTTATTTATAGATAGACATATGGTTCATGAAGTAACTAGTCCTGTAGCCTTTTTAGGTCTTAAAGCAAGAAAAATTAAAGTCTTATACCCAGAAAAAACTTTTGCAACTGCTGATCACAATACACCAACAAGAAATCAACACATGCCTGTAAAGGATTTGCTTTCCAAAAAGCAATTAGAAGCACTTGAAGAAAATGCAAAACAACACAAAATTTCATATTGGGGTCTTGGACATGAAAAAAATGGTATTGTTCATGTAATTGGACCGGAACATGGAATCACGCTCCCTGGTGCAACTATAGTTTGTGGTGATTCTCATACTTCAACACATGGTGCGTTTGGTGCAATTGCTTTTGGAATTGGAACATCTGAAGTTGAAATGGTTTTGTCGACTCAATGTATTATGCAACCAAAACCTAAAAAAATGCGAATTACAGTTAATGGTAAGTTAAGTAACTCTGTGACTCCAAAAGATGTAGCATTATTTATAATTTCAAAATTATCAACATCTGGTGCAACTGGATATTTTGTTGAATATTCTGGAGAAGTATTCTCTAATATGAGCATGGAAGGAAGAATGACTGTTTGTAATTTAAGTATTGAAATGGGTGCACGAGGAGGAATGATTGCTCCTGATAAAAAAACCTTCGAATATATTAAAGGAAGAGAGTTTACGCCAAAAAATGATGATTGGCTTAGAGCAATGGACTATTGGAAAACATTGTATACAGATCATGATGCTTTATTTGATAAAGAAATATCTTTCAATGGCTCATTAATTGAACCAATGATAACATATGGAACAAATCCTGGAATGGGAATTTCAATCAATGAAGGAATTCCAAACTCAGATGATCAAGATGGTAGTAAAAAAACTTTTTTGAAATCCCTTGAATATATGAACTACAATGAAGGTGATAAAATAATAGGAAAAAATATTGATTTTGTTTTTTTAGGTAGTTGCACTAATGGTAGAATTGAAGATTTTAGAGCTTTTACAAAAATAGTAAAGGGTAGAAAAAAAGCCCCTAATGTAACTGCATGGCTTGTTCCAGGTTCTCATAAAGTAGAAAAAGCAATTAAAGAAGAAGGTCTTCTAGACATCTTAAAAGATTCTGGTTTTGAATTGAGGGAGCCTGGTTGTTCAGCTTGCCTTGCGATGAATGATGATAAAATACCAACTGGAAAATATGCTGTAAGCACGTCAAATAGAAACTTTGAAGGAAGACAAGGTCCTGGATCAAGAACTTTATTAGCAAGTCCTATAGTTGCAGCAGCAGCTGCAATTACAGGAAAAATAACTGATCCAAGGAAACTATAATTTTATGGGATACGATAAGTTTAAAATATTAAAAAGCACAGCAGTTCCGTTAGCAATTGAAAATGTTGATACTGATCAAATAATTCCAGCAAGATTTCTTAAAGCAACAGAAAGGGTTGGCTTTGGTGATAATTTATTTCGTGATTGGAAATATAAACCTAATAATAAATTAAAGAAGAACTTTGTGTTGAATGACGACAAGTACTCAGGTAGAATTTTAGTTGGTGGTAAAAATTTTGGGTCAGGATCCTCAAGAGAACATGCAGCCTGGGCAATCTATGACTATGGATTTAGATGTGTTATTTCTAGTTTTTTTGCAGATATTTTTAAAAATAACTGTTTAAATATTGGAGTTCTTCCAGTTCAGGTTTCCGCTAAATTTTTAGATATAATTTTTAAAGAAATTTATAAAAACCCAAAAACATTAATTAATGTAGATTTAGAACAACAAACTATTAAAATTGAAAAAACAAATTTTGAAGAAAATTTTGAGATTAATGAATACAAAAAAAATAATTTATTAAATGGATATGATGATATAGATTACTTATTAAATTTAAAAAAATCAATTAAAGAATTTTCAAATCAAACTCCGTTATAAAATGAAGAAGAAAATTGAAATAATGGATACAACTCTCAGAGATGGAGAACAAACATCTGGAATGTCTTTTTCTAAACATGAAAAACTAACAATTTCTAAACTTTTAATTCAAGAGCTTAAAGTAGATAGAATTGAAGTTGCATCTGCAAGAGTGTCAGAAGGAGAATTTCAAGCTGTAAAAAGTATAATTGAATGGGCAAGATCAAATAATTTTGAAAAAAAAGTTGAAATTTTAACCTTCATTGATAATGGTATATCAATAGATTGGATTAAAAGAGCTGGAGCAAAAGTTCAAAATCTTCTTACAAAAGGTTCTTTAAATCATTTAAAATACCAATTAAAAAAAACTCCCAAACAACATTTTGAAGATATACAAAAAATACTTTTGAAAGCAAAAGAAATTGATGTCGATACAAATGTTTATTTGGAAGATTGGAGTAATGGGATGAAAAATTCAAAAAATTATGTATTTGATTTTATAGATTTCTTGAGCAACCAATCTGTGAAAAGAATTCTTCTACCAGACACTTTAGGTGTTTTAAACCCTAGCGAATCATATGATTTTATTAATGAAGTCGTTATTAAATATCCAGAAATTCACTTTGATTTTCATGCTCATAATGATTATGATTTAAGTGTTGCAAATGCTTTGGAAGGTTTAAAAGCTGGATGCCATGGAATTCATACTACTATAAATGGTATGGGTGAAAGAGCTGGTAATACTCCAATGGCAAGTATAGTAGCTGCTATTAAAGATTTTTTACCAAATCATGAGATCAATGTTGATGAAGAAGCTTTATTTAGAGTAAGTAAATTAGTTTCAACATTTAGTGGTTTTAGAATTCCACCGAACAAACCTGTTGTTGGTGAAAATGTTTTTACACAAACTGCTGGTATTCACGCGGATGGTGATAGTAAAAAAAATCTTTACCATAATGATTTACTGCCTGAAAGATTTGGAAGAAAAAGAAAATATGCATTAGGTAAAACATCTGGAAAAGCAAATATCCAGAAAAATATTGATGAACTTGGACTTAAGCTTTCAAAAGAAAACTTACAAAAAGTAACAAAAAAAATAATTGAGCTTGGTGATAAAAAAGAGAGAGTTACTGCAGAGGATTTACCTTATATAATTTCTGATGTTTTAAACAGAACAAGTATTCATGAAAAAATTAAGGTCAAATCATATTTTCTTCAACATAAAAAAAATAAAAAACCATCAGCAGATATTGAAATTGAAATTGAAGGAAAGATTTATTCTGAAAATGGACGTGGAGATGGTCAATTTGATGCCTTTATGAATGCTATCAAAAAACTATACAAAAAAAATGGTCACTTTCTTCCTGAGTTAATTAATTACTCTGTATCAATACCACCGGGTAGCAATTCGGATGCTCTTTGTGAAACTTTTATTACTTGGAAAAATTCTAATAAAGAATTTATAACTAGAGGATTAGATTCTGATCAAACTGTCTCTGCAATTAAAGCAACAGAAAAAATGTTAAATATTATTAATTAAAAATGAATTTAAAAATTGCATTATTGGCTGGTGATGGAATCGGACCTGAAGTTATTAGGGAGGCAGTAAAAGTCTCTGAATCAATTGCTAAAAAATTTAATCACAAAATCAGTTGGAAAGAAGGTCTTGTTGGCGCTGCTGCAATAGATAAAACTGGTGATCCATATCCAATTGAAACTCATGATGTCTGTTTAGATTCTGATGCAGTATTATTTGGTGCAGTGGGTGATCCAAAATTTGATAATGATCCTTCAGCTAAAGTTAGACCCGAGGAGGGGTTACTAAGAATGAGAAAAAAACTAGGTTTATATGCTAATATAAGACCAACTTATACATTTGATTCGCTTATGGACAAATCTCCAATAAAGAGAAGTATTATTGAAGGAACAGATTTAGTTTTTGTTAGGGAGTTAACTGGGGGAATATATTTTGGAAAAAGAGGAAGAAAAGATAATAATAATTTTGCTTTCGATACCTGTGAATATAGTAAGGAAGAAATTATAAGACTTGCAAAAATAGGTTTTGAATTATCTTTAAAAAGATCTAAAAAACTTTGCTGTATTGACAAAGCTAATGTTTTAGAAAGTTCAAGGTTGTGGAGAGAGACTGTGCAATCAATGGAAAAGGAATATCCAGATGTTCAGGTAAGCTATGAATTTGTTGATGCTGTAGCAATGAGGTTAATACAGAACCCTAGTTCTTACGATGTTTTGATTACTGGAAATTTATTTGGCGATATTTTAACTGATGAGGCATCAGTCATATCAGGATCTATGGGTTTAATGCCATCAGCTTCAGTTGGTTTAAAAACTTCAATATATGAACCAATTCACGGGTCCTATCCACAAGCAAAAGGTAAAAACATTGCAAATCCATTAGCAACTATTTTATCAGCATCAATGATGTTTGAAGGAAGTTTTGGGTTGATTGAAGAATCAGAATTAATAAAACAAGTCGTTTCTGATTCAATTACCAAAAAAATTGTCACTGGTGATCTTTCTGGTAATGATAAGTTTTATTCAACAGAAGAAGTTGGAAGTTGGATATGCAAAAGAATTGAAAAAGGATAAATATTATTTATCCTCTTCCTCATCCATTTTTTTCTTCAAATCAGCCAATGCTTCAATATCACCAAGAGTTGACTTATCAACAGTTTCTTTTTTAGTTGTAGATTTAGTCTTTTTCTTAGGCTCTTTTATTTCATTTTTGAAAGCTGCTGAATGTGACATCACAATTCTTTTGAAATCACTATTGAACTCAATAACCTTAAATTCAGCCTCTTCTCCACTTTTTAAAGAACTACCATCTTCTTTAATGGTATGTTTTTTTGGAACAAAAGCACTTAATTCTTCATTTAAAAAAATAGAACCTCCTCTTTCGGAAATTGATTCTAATGAAAATTTATGAACAGAGTCAATAGGGTATTTTTTGGAATAACCGTCCCATGGGTTCTTCTTAGTTTGTTTATGCCCTAAACTTAGTTTTCTTTCATTGACATCTAGTTCAAGAACAATAACCTCTATTTTATCCCCAATATTGAACAGCTCAGATGGGTGCTTTATTTTTTTAGTCCATGAGAGATCTGATATATAAATTAAACCATCAATTCCCTCTTCTAATTCAACAAAAACTCCAAAATTTGTAAAGTTTCTAATCTTACCAGTATGTTTGGAATCTATCGGATATTTATTTGTTATATCAGTCCATGGATCATTTGTTAGTTGCTTTATTCCTAAAGACATCTTTCTTTCTTCTCTATCAAGTGTTAAAATAACAACTTCAACTTCATCTCCAACTTTTACAAAGTCTTGTGCAGATCTTAAATGTGTTGACCAAGACATTTCAGAGACATGGACTAAACCTTCAACTCCTTCCGCTATTTCAATAAAAGCTCCATAATCAGCAAGAACAGACACTTTTCCTTTAACTTTATCTCCTTCTTTTAATTCACTATCTAAATTTTCCCATGGATGTTTACTTAGTTGTTTAACTCCAAGCTGGATTCTAGATTTATCATCATCAAAATCTAATATAACTACATTTAGCTTCTGATCTAATTCCAAAATCTCAGTTGGGTGATTTATTCTATTCCATGAAAGATCTGTAATATGAATTAATCCATCAACACCACCTAAATCAACAAAAACACCATACGTAGTAATATTTTTAACAATTCCTTCTAAAACTTGACCTTTTTTAAGTTGAGATATAATTTCCTTTTTCTGTTCTTCAATATCAGCTTCAATTAAAGCTTTGTGAGATACAACAACATTTTTGAATTCATGGTTTATCTTAACAATTCTAAACTCCATGTTTTTATTAACATATTGATCATAATCTCTAATTGGTTTAACATCAATCTGAGATCCAGGTAGAAAAGCCTCTAAACCAAAAACATCAACAATCATCCCACCTTTGGTTCTACATTTAACAAAGCCTGTAACTACTGTCTCTTTATCATGAGCTTCTATTACTCTTTCCCATGCTTTTATAGTTCTGGCTTTTCTGTGTGATAATATTAACTGTCCAGTTTTATCTTCTTGAATATCAACTATGACTTCAACAGAATCTCCAATTTTAAGGTCTGGATTATACCTAAATTCATTTAATGAAATCACACCTTCTGATTTCGCATTGATATCAATAATCGCTTCTCTTTCAGTTATGTTTACAACCTTACCAACAATTACACTTTCAGTATAAGTATCTACAAAATTTTCATTAATAAGTTTTTCAAATTCATCAATTTGTTTTTTACTAATTGTTTGAATACCCTCCTCGAATTCTGTCCAATTAAAACCATCATTTGATATTTCAGTTGGTTTTGTTGTATCAATAACCTCAACTGGTTTTTTTGCAACAGTCTTCTTTACAGCTGGTTTTTTTACAGCAGTCTTCTTTACAGCTGGTTTTTTTGCAGCAGTCTTCTTTACAGCTGGTTTTTTTACAGCAGTCTTCTTTACAGCTGGTTTTTTTGCAGCAGCCTTCTTTACAGCTGGTTTTTTTGCAGCAGCCTTCTTTACAGCTGGTTTTTTTGCAGCAGCCTTCTTTACAGCTGGTTTTTTTGCTGTAGTCTTTTTAGTTGTTTTTGATGTAGAAGATTTTTTAGTAGTTTCATCTTCTTTTTTGCTTTTAGGCATGATATTAAAACTTGTATTCTATATCTTTTATAGGTTTAAGGGAGACATAGAAGAAATTAATTTTATTAAACCTTTTAAATCCTAAATCCCTTTAAAAGGTAGGCGAATTTAATATCAATTTGCATTTAATACAAATTTTCCTAATGATTTATTTTTTAATTTTTTTATCAATTAACTTAATCATTTTATGCACAACTTGATCAATAGTGAAGTTATCAGTATTAATTTTTATTGAATCGTGAGGTACAACAAGAGGAGATATTTTTCTATTAACATCAATTTTGTCTCTGTTGAACAAATCATTTGTAACATCATTCAAAGAGATATTTTTTTCATTTACAATTAAATCATTCCATCTTCGTTTAGCTCTAACTTTTAAAGATGCATCAATATAAAATTTAACATCAGCATCTGGAAAAACAACCGAGCCAATATCTCTTCCATCCATCACAATTGATTTATCCTTACTTATTTTTTTTTGAATTTCAAAAACATAATTTCGTATACGGTCTATTTGGGCTACACGGCTAACATGATTTGAAATTATAGATGTTCTTATTTCATCTTCAATATCCACATCATTTAATGTGATTATATTTTGATTTTTTGAATTATTGAAAAATGAAATTGAATTATTTTCTAGTAAATTAATTAGAAAATTGACATTAATTTCTTTACTATTTAGAAGCTTATTTTCATTTGCAAGAAAAGTTATAGCTCTATAAATTGAACCAGAATCAATGTAAGTATATTTGTAATGTGCAGCAACTAATTTAGCAATAGTACTTTTTCCTGAAGATGATGGGCCATCAATTGTAATTACAAACGTATTTTTCAATAAAAAATTTTCTTAAAATTACAATTTTTTATAATTAGGAACCTTTTGCTTGAGGAGAGCAATTTCAATAACTTCAATTATATTTTTAACATAATAAAATCTCAATCCTTTAAGGTATTTTTTATCTATTTCTTCAATATTCTTCTTATTTTCAATTGACAATATTATTGAATTAATATTAGCTCTTTTAGCTGCAAGAATTTTTTCTTTAATTCCACCAACTGGTAAAACTTTTCCTCTTAAGGTAATTTCTCCTGTCATTGCCAATTTGTTTTTTACTTTTCTCTGAGTTAAAAGAGAGACTAAAGAGGTTATCATTGTTATACCTGCACTAGGGCCATCTTTAGGAGTTGCTCCTTCCGGAACATGAATGTGAAAGTTATAATTACTAAAAATATTATCATCAATTTTTAATTTATTGGAATTAGCTTTAATAAATTCTAAAGCTATTGTAGCAGATTCTTTCATTACTTTACCAATATTTCCTGTAATTGATAAATTTCCTTTTCCATTAGATAATGTTGATTCAACAAAAAGTATTTCTCCACCAAATTGTGTCCATGCTAATCCAGTTACCACTCCTGCAATATCATTATTTTCATAAAATATTGGGTTTGAAGAGACTCCTAAAATTTCTTTAATATTATCTGGTTGAATAATTTTTGGGAAACTTTCTTTTTTTACTACTGATTTTGCAATCCATCTACAAGCTTTGGCAATATTTTTATCTAATGTACGTACACCTGATTCTCGAGTATAACCATTAATTATTTTTTTTAATGAATTTTCTGATAAGTCAAAATCATAACTTTCTAATCCGTGATTAACTTTTTGTTTTTTTATGAGATGTTTTTTTGCTATTTGAACTTTTTCATCCAGACTGTAACCAGAAATATTAATTAATTCCATTCTGTCTAATAACGCAGGCTGAATAGTATTTAAATTATTAGCAGTAGCAATAAATAGTACTTTTGATAAATCAAAACCAAGTTCTAAAAAGTTGTCGTAAAAAGAACTATTTTGCTCAGGGTCAAGAACTTCTAGCATTGCTGAAGAAGGATCTCCCTGATTTCCAATTGAAAGCTTATCTATTTCATCTAAAACAAACACAGGGTTAGATGACTTCACTCTTTTCAAGTTTTGAATTATCCTTCCAGGCATTGCTCCAATATAAGTCTTTCTATGCCCTCTTATTTCAGCCTCGTCTCTGAGTCCTCCTAAGGAAATTCTTACATATTCTCGACCCAATGCTTCAGCAATTGACTTGCCTAAAGAGGTTTTACCGACACCAGGTGGGCCATAGAAACATAGAATTGGTGAATTCAAGTCACCTTTTAATTTCATTACAGCTATCTGTTCAATAATTCTTCTTTTAACATCATTAAGTCCATAATGATCTCTGTTTAAGATTTTTTGAGCATTTTTTAAGTTAAAGTTGTCTCTAGAATACTCGTTCCAAGGGAGATCAAGCATCAATTCTAAATAATTTCTTTGAATTGAATACTCAGCAGCCTGAATATTCATCCTTTGAAGTTTTATTAATTCTTTACTAAAATGATCATTTATATTTTTACTCCATTTTTTTGATTTTGATTTCAACTTCATTTCATCAATGTCCTGATGATTTGATGAACCACCAAGTTCTTCTTGAATAGTCTTCAATTGCTGATTTAAAAAATACTCTCTTTGTTGTTGATCCAAATCATTCCTTACTTTTGATTGTATGTCATTTTTTAATGAGAGTTTTTGAAACTCAACATCCATAAATTTCAAACATCTTAAAGCTCTTTTTTGTAAATCATCAATACATAAAATTTTAAATTTTTCTTCAACACTTATATTCATATTAGAAGAAACAAAATTTACAAGAAATGAGTTACTATGAATATTTTTTATTGCAAATGATGCTTCAGTCGGGATATTAGGGTTTTCATCAATAATTTTTAATGCTAAGTCTTTAATTGAGTCAATCGTTGCTTGAAACGTTTTATTATCTTTTTTTGGACTAATTTCTTTTAACTCATTTATAGAAGATGTAATAAATGGAGTTTCGGAAATTAATTTATCAATGGAAAATCTTTTTTTACCTTGAATTATAATTGTAAGGTTTCCATCAGGCATTTGTAAAACTCTTAAAATTTTTGCTACTGTTCCTATTTTATTAACATCATTAATTGTTGGATCAGAAACATTTGAATCTTTTTGTGATACTACACCAATAAGTTTATTATTGGAGTTAGCATTTTTAATAAGTTTCACAGATTTATCTCTTGTGGCTGAAATTGGAATTACTACACCAGGGAATAAAACAGCATTTCTGAGTGGAAGAATTGAAACAGATTCTGGAAGTGATTCTTTAAGAATTGCTTCCTCATCATCAGATGTCATCAAGGGAATTAATTCAGATTCCTCTTCAACAGGCCCAAAATTATTATTAAAATCAAAAAAACTTGCCATAATTATGCCAACTTGTCAGTATATGTACAATAAATTTATATATAAATATAAGTTTCAAGATTCATGCCACTTAAATAAAGTGGACACTATATACTTTTCATTTTTATATCTCGTAGAAGGATTGCACCCAAAATAAATATAACAGCAAAAACAATAATTGAATTTCTAAGACTACCTGTTAGCTGATCAACAATACCAGACATAAATGTACCTAATACAACGCTTAAGATCATAGACATTTGGTAAAATGAAAAATAGGAGCATGTATTTTCGGTTTTTGGAATTAATTTTGAGTATGTAGATCTGGATAATGCCTGAGTCCCACCCATTACCATTCCAACAAAACCTGCTATAATGTAGAATTCAATTGGGTATTGGACAAAGTATGCACCTAAACAAAGTAAAAACCAAATTAAATTGAGAAAAATTAATGTTTTTATATTTCCAATTTTATTAGAGACAGTAGCAGTTAGCATTGCTCCTAAAATTGCAATAAGTTGAATAATTAACATGCTAACAATTAGACCTATAGTTTTTTCATCCCCGTTTTTCCATAGGATTTCTTCATCTCCAAAGTATGTAGCTATTAAAATTATTGTTTGTAAAGCACAGCTAAAAGTAAAAAAAGCAATCAAAAATTTCTTCACAGAAATATCTTTTTTCAATATTTGCCAAACTTCTTTAAGCTCTAAAAATCCACTAAAAATTACAGACTTTTTAAAAGCATCTTTTTTATCAACATTATTTAAATTCTGAGGTAAATAATAAAAGGTATATTGACTAAAACTAGCCCACCATAATCCAACTAAAAGAAAAGATATTCTCATTGCTTGCATTTTACCTTCGTTATTTTCATTTGAAAGTCCAAAAAATTCTGGTAACATTATCATGGCTAAATTAAAGACTAGTAGTAAAACACTGCCTACATAACCATATGAGTATCCCAATGCACTAATTCTATCCTGCTGTTTTGGAAAAGCTATGTCAGGAAGATACGAGTTATAAAAAACTAAGCTTGCCCAAAAACTAAATAGGGCTAAAAAATAAAATGATAATCCTAAATAGATATTTTCAAGATCAAAGAAATATAAGCCGATACAAGAAAGACTACCTAAATAGCAAAAGAATTTCATAAAATTCTTTTTATTGCCAAGGAAATCAGCAACGCCTGACAAAATTGGAATTAAAATAGCCAAACACAGAAAAACAAGTGAAGTTATGTGTTGTATTAATGCAGAGCTTTTATAATTGATACCAAGAAAATTTATATAATCATTCTCAACAAACAATTCACCATAAAAAATAGGGAAAATAGCTGTAGAAATAACTAACGGATAGACTGAATTTGCCCAATCATAAAATGCCCAGGCCTTTAAAACTTTTTTATCACCCTTTATGAAAATTCTTTTAGACATTCAAGTTTATAATTTCAAAATATGATTTACTTTTGCATAGTAATATACAAATGAATATTAGAATAGTTTATTATTTGTTTCTAATTCTTGGACTATCATTCCAATTTGGATTAAGTCAAAATGAATTTGAGGTTGTTAAATCTGATAAGGAATGGAAAAGTCAATTAGATGAATTATCATATTTAGTTTTACGAAAAGCTTACACTGAACGTCCATACACTGGTAAATACGACAACTTTTATGAAAAGGGAACGTATCATTGTGCTGGATGTGATGAGCCTTTATATAAGTCTGATTTTAAATATAATTCTTACTGTGGCTGGCCTAGTTTTGATAGAGAAATTAAAGATAAATTAGTATATGATGTTGATTATAAACTTGGTTACCCAAGAACTGAAATAAAATGCAAAAAATGTGGAGGTCATCTTGGACATGTTTTTAATGATGGACCAAGAGAAACAACAGGAAAAAGACATTGTGTAAATTCTGTTGCATTAGTTTTTAAGAAGGCATGAGTAAAAAAGATAAAGAATATTGGTCTACAAAATTAGATAAATTCAGTTATAAAATCCTGAGAGAAGCTGGAACTGAGATGCCTTTTTCTGGAAAATATAATATGCATTTTGAAAACGGTGTTTATAAATGTAAAGGTTGTAATGCTATTTTATTTGAAAGCAATTCCAAATTTGATAGTGGATGCGGCTGGCCAAGTTTTGATAAATCTGTAGAAGGTGCTATAATATACAGAGAGGATACTTCACTAAGTCGAATAAGAACTGAAATAATTTGTTCTAATTGTGAAGGGCACTTGGGTCACGTTTTTAATGATGGTCCAACTGAAACAGGTCAAAGATACTGTGTAAATTCAGCAAGTCTAAATTTTAAAAATAAATAATATGGAAAATTATGATATAGTTATTTTAGGTAGTGGACCTGGAGGTTATGTAACTGCAATTAGAGCCTCACAGTTAGGTTTTAAAACTGCAATTGTTGAGAAAGAAAGTCTTGGGGGTATATGTTTAAATTGGGGCTGTATTCCAACAAAAGCTTTACTTAAGTCTGCCGAGGTATTTGAATATTTGAATCATGCTGAAAATTATGGCCTAGAGGTAGAAAATTTTTCAAAAAACTTTGAAAAAGTAATTAACAGAAGTAGAAATGTTGCAAACACAATGAGTAAGGGAGTTAATTTTCTTATGAAAAAAAATAAAATTAAAGTTTACACAGGTTTTGGAAAAGTAAATAATGACAAAACAATTAACATTAAAAATGAAAATGAGGAAAACACGATTAACGCTAAACATATAATTATTGCTACTGGAGCTAGATCTAGGGAAATTGAATCATTAAAAAGGGTTGAAAATAAAATTATAGGTTATCGTGAGGCAATGACGCTTAAAGAGCAACCTAAAGAAATGGTTATTGTAGGTTCTGGAGCTATAGGAGTTGAATTTGCTTATTTCTATAATACAATGGGTACAAATGTTACATTAATTGAATATGAAAAAAATATTGCTCCAATTGAAGATAAAGATATTTCAAAAGAGTTAAAAAAAATCTTAAAAAAGGCAGGATTAAATGTTTTAACTTCCTCTAAAGTAGTTGGTTCAAAAGTTGTCGGAAAAAAAGTTGAAATAACAGTAGAATCTGACAATAAGGAGATAATAATTAATGCTGATGTTGTTTTAAGTGCAGTTGGGATTAAATCTAATATAGAAAACATTGGAATTGAAGATGTTGGGATAGAAATTGAAAATGATAAAATAAAAGTTGATAGCTTTTATAAAACAAATATTGAAAACATTTATGCAATAGGGGATGTAGTCCTGGGACCAGCTTTAGCACATGTTGCTTCAGCAGAAGGTATAACTTGTGTTGAAAAAATTAAGGGTTTAAACCCAAATCCAATTGACTACAACAATATACCGGGATG
Organism: Cryomorphaceae bacterium; assembly: GCA_003331885.1. Taxonomy (GTDB): domain Bacteria; phylum Bacteroidota; class Bacteroidia; order Flavobacteriales; family Flavobacteriaceae; genus Eutrophosalina. The sequence continues at coordinate 96,212 of QOPZ01000001.1, forward strand.
TACTTATTGTAAACCAGAGATAGCATCTGTTGGCTATACAGAAGAAAGAGCTATTTCAGAAGGATACGATATTAAAGTAGGTAAATTTCCATTTAGCGCGTCTGGGAAAGCTCAATCATCTGGTCAACCTGAGGGCTTTGTAAAAGTTATTTTTGATTCTAAATATGGAGAATGGCTTGGTTGTCATATGATTGGATCAAATGTTACTGAAATGATTGCTGAGGCAGTTGTTGGTAGAAAACTAGAAACTACAGGACATGAAGTTTTAAAATCAATTCACCCACACCCTACTCTCAGTGAAGCAGTTATGGAAGCAGTCGCAGATGCTTACGATGAAGTAATTCATCTATAGTACTAAGATTCTTTTATAAAACTTAAAATTGCTAAATCATAACTTTTTAAACCAAAGCCCTGAATAATTCCTTTAACATGAGGACTTATATAAGATTTTTTTCTGAATTCTTCACGAGATTTAGTATTTGATATATGAACTTCAATCACGGGCGAATTAACCCCTCTAACTGCATCAGAAATACCAACAGATGTATGGGTGTAAGCAGCAGCATTTAAAATAATTCCATCAAAATCAAATCCTACCTCTTGAATTTTATTAATTATCTCTCCTTCGACATTAGATTGAAAATAATTTAAATCTATTTTATTGAATTTATTTTTTAATGTTTTGAAATAATCATCAAAAGAAATATCACCATAAATATCTTTTTCTCTTTTTCCTAAAAGATTTAAATTAGGCCCATTAATAATTTGTATTTTCATAATAATTAAATCAAATTATAACTGTAAAAATATCATTAATAAATATGAATTGGAACACATATTATAAAGAATTTGAAAATTTTTTAAAATTTGAAAGAAATCTTT
>QOPZ01000010.1 GCA_003331885.1 Cryomorphaceae bacterium
TTTGGGAGCCTATGGGTGCAGAAAATGATGCGTTATGGCAAGTTGATAATTTAAAAACAAATACTGAAAAAGCTTATTGTTGTTTTAATTCAAATGCAAGGGATTTTGCAAAGTTTGGGAAATTATTTAAAGATTATGGTAAGTGGGAAGATAAAAGTTTATTGGACTCATTATTTGTTAAAAAAGTTACATCTCCAAGATTTAAAGAAAGTCCTCATTATGGATATGGTTTTTGGCTTGGAAAATATAATAAGATGGATTTCTTTGCAATGAGAGGTCATCTTGGCCAACACGTATTTGTTTTTCCTAAGCAAAATATAATCATTGTTAGATTGGGTAAAAGACATGATGTGAAAAGCGAAAGGGAAATTTATCCTGCAGATCAACAAATATATTTAGAAGAAGCATTTAAAATGTTAGCAATTGAAAAAGTCTAAACTTATAGCTGTTAAAAATTTAAAAGTTTTTACTAAAGATGTTGTTTTAGTTAAGGGGATTTCTTTTGATCTTGATCATAATAAAGTTCTTGGAATAATTGGAGAATCTGGAAGTGGAAAATCTTTAACTGCTCTTAGCATTTTAAATCTTAACAAATATAAAGGCCTTAATCAAGAGGGAGAGATTTTCTACAATGATGAATTAATTTCTCATGCTAATATTCAAGACTTAATAAAAAATAAAATCTCTATCATTTTTCAAGATCCAATGAGCTTCTTAAATCCAAGTATGAAATGTGGTCAACAAATTAATGAGGTTTTGCAATCAAAGAAAAAAAATAAAGTCATTGAATTAATTCAAAAAGTTAAAATTGAAAATCCAGAATTAACCTATAATAAATATCCTCATGAACTTAGTGGCGGACAACAACAAAGGATTATGATAGCAATTGCTATCGCAAAAAATCCAAAATTAATTATAGCAGATGAAGCAACCTCATCACTTGATAGTTTGATAAAAAAAGAAATTATTGATCTTTTGATTGAAATAAAAAAAGAATTGAATACCAGTCTTATTATTGTAAGTCACAATCTTAATTTAATATCAAAAATTTCAAATCAAGTTTTGATCATGAATAAAGGATTAATAGTTGAACAAGGTTCAACAAAAAAAATATTTTCTAATCCTAGAAAAGCCTATACTAAAAACCTTATTCAAGAAAATGAAAATCTTAAAAAAAATAAAAGAAAAATAACTGATAAAGTCTCTACAAATAATATTTTAGAAATTAATGAATTAACACTTTCATTAAGTAATAAAAAAATAATTGATAACATTAATTTTAATATTATAAGGGGTGAAACTATTGGAATTATTGGTCAATCTGGATCTGGCAAAACCACTATTTCAAGATGCATTATTGGTTACTATAAAAATTATCTTGGCAGAATTAATTATAATGGTGATAACATAAGAAAAATTACTAGAATTGACCTAAGCAGAGAGATTCAATTAATTTTTCAAGATCCTTACTCAGCTTTAAATCCTAATATTAAAGTAATTAATCAAATTATAGAACCAATGAGAATTCATTTTAAAATAAATAAAGATGAATTAAAAGTTAAAGCAGCTGAATATTTAAAAAGAGTCAAGCTTAATGAAGAACTGTTCTATAAATATCCATCTGAACTTTCAGGAGGAGAGAGACAAAGGGTAGTAATTGCTAGGGCGTTATGTCTAAAACCAAAACTAATAATATGTGATGAATGTGTTTCTGCACTGGATAAATCAATTCAATATTCTGTTTTAAAACTTCTTGAAAAATTAAAAAAAGAAATGTCATTAACATATATTTTTATATCTCATGATCTATCATTAGTTAAACTTATGTCAGATAAAATAATTGTTTTAAATAATGGTAAAATAGTGGATAGAAATTCGTCAACTAAGCTATTTAAAAAACCAAAAAAATATACAAAAAGGCTAATTGATGCTATAATTTAATTTATGAATGATATATTAAATAATATAGATTCATTACTAAAGTATATATCATTTACATTCCTTATATATTGTACATTGACATACGGCTATAAACTACTAGCAAAAAAAAAATATTCAATAATTGATTTTAGAATCTCTATTATGACTTTAATATTTGTTTTTTTTAAGTTCTCTTTATCTTTACTGTGGTTCTACACTGATATGAAATTTAACATTAAAAATTTAATAGTTTTTTTAATTATTTTATTAGGCTTTTATAGCCATAATAAAGTTACTGAGCCAAGAAAAAAGTTTTTTAGACTGTTTAGTTTATATTTTATTGGGTTATTACTAATGATTTGATTCTATAAAAGCAAAAAACACTCTTGGAGAGTGTCTTAGGCTAAACAAACTATGAAAAACTAACATATTAAAATTAGTTTAAATTTGATGCATATTATATTAAAGAATTGTTAAAATGAGTTATGAAAATAATATTGCTGTTTTAGGAGCTGGTAGCTGGGGAACTGCAATAATAAAAATGCTTTGTGAAAATGTTAACGAAGTTCTGTGGTATGTAAGGAATTCAGATCATGCTAATGAAATAATTAAATTAAAAAGGAATCCAAAATATTTAAAAAATTTGGAGATTGACGTTAATAAGCTAGTAATTAGTAGTGATATTGAGATGATTATTCAGCAATCTAATATTATAATCTTAGCTATTCCTTCTCCTTATATAAATGAAAGTCTTGAAAAATATAAATCAATATTAAATCAAAAAATAATTTTTTCTGGATCTAAAGGAGTAATACCTGAGTCTCATTTAGTAATTACCGATCACTTAAATAAATATTACAATATTCCGTATAAAAATTTAGGTATTATAAGCGGACCAACTCATGCTGAGGAAATTGCGAATGAAAAGCTGTCTTACTTAACTATTGGTTCATCAAATAAAGACATATGTAATTTTTTATCTGAAAAATTAAAGTCTTCATATATAAAAACATCTATTTCCAAGGATGTTATTGGTATAGAATATTCAGCTGCTTTAAAAAATATTTATTCAATTTTAGTTGGCATATCAATTGGTTTAGGATATGGGGATAATTTTATTAGTGTTTTAATTAGCCATTGCAGTAAGGAGATGATTAAATTCATTAAGTCAATTGATAATGTAAAACGTGATTTTAGTCATTCTGCATATATTGGAGATCTACTAGTAACAACATATTCATCATTTAGTAGAAATAGAACTTTTGGTAAAATGATTGGAGAAGGTCATTCTGTTAATGAATCTATTTCTGAAATGTCTATGATTGTAGAGGGATATTATGCAACAAAAAATGCATATGAAATTTCAAAACTTAATAATGAAAAGTTTTTTATTATAAATACTGCATATGAAATTTTATATAATGGTAAGCAACCTAAAGAATGTATAAAAAAGCTTTCTGTAAGTTTATACTGATCTATTGAACTGATTTAAAAATCTTAAATCATTTTCATAAAGAGTTCTGATATCCTCAATTTGATATAATAACATCGTTATTCTTTCAATCCCAAGCCCAAAGGCAAATCCAGAAAACTTTTCAGTATCAATTTTGCAGTTTTTTAAAACATTAGGGTCAACCATTCCACATCCTAGAATTTCTAACCAGCCTGTTCCTTTAGTAATTCTATAATCTGCTTCAGTTTCTAAACCCCAATATATATCTAGCTCAGCACTAGGTTCAGTAAATGGGAAATATGAAGGTCTTAATCTGATTTTACTTTTGCCAAATAATTCCTTGGTAAAATGTAAAAGTGTTTGCTTTAAATCAACAAATGAAACATTCTTATCAATATATAAACCCTCAATTTGATGAAAAAAACAATGTGATCTAGCTGAAATATCCTCATTTCTATAAACTCTTCCAGGTGAAATTGTTCTTATAGGAGGTTCATTATTCTCCATATGTCTAATTTGAACAGATGAAGTGTGTGTTCTTAAAAGCCAATCTGGGTTTTTACTAATATAAAATGTGTCTTGCATATCCCTTGCTGGGTGGTGTTCTGGAAGGTTTAAGGCTGTAAAATTATGCCAATCATCCTCAATTTCAGGACCTTCAGAAATATCAAATCCAATTTTTAAGAAAATATCAATTATTTTATTTTTAACAATAGAAATTGGATGTTTAGACCCTAATTTTATAAAGTCAGCTGGCTTAGTTAAGTCTTCAAAATTATCAGTTGAAATATTCTTTACAAACTTTTCTTTATGATTATTAATTATAGAGTTAACCTTCTCCTTAATAGAGTTTATTTTTAATCCAACTTCTTTTTTTTCATTATTAGGGATGTTCTTAAGTTGAGAAAACAGCAATGGAATGATTCCCTTTTTTGATATATACTTAATTCTAAATTTCTCAAGCTCATTAGCATCTTTAATTTTAATTTTATTTAATTCTGCTAAATACTTATTTATTTCTTTATCCATTGCTTATGCTAAAGTATCTCAATTAAATTAAAAAATAAAACTTCACCAAAATTTAATTAAGTCAATTCCATAATAAATTATTAATGCTGAAACAACGAATCTAAAAAACTTTCCAATAAGCATCCAAATAGATACTTTATAAGCATCTACTTTAAAAAAACCTAAACTCAAAGCAAGTATATCTCCTCCAAGAGGAAACCAAGTAAAAAAAGCTAATACACTTCCCCACTTATCAATTCTTAATTTAAAAGCATTAACCTTTTCTTTTTTGATTTTGAAATATTTTTCTATTTTTTTCCAATCCCCAATCCTGCCAACAAAATAAGAAGTCATTCCTCCCATCCAATTACCTATAGTAGCAATTAAAATTGTAATATATAAGTTAAATCCCTTTACAATCAGAACGCCTAAAATAACCTCAGGGCTAAATGGAATAACAAATGTTGCTGCAAGAAAACAAGAAATAAATAAACCTATATAACCTAACTCAGCAAAGTATTCCATTTTAGTTTTAACTTTATAACTTAATAAAATTATACTTTAAATTTTGATTTATATAGATTTAATAATAATTGTAGTAATTATATATGCATTTATAAAAGGATTTTATAATGGACTTATAAATGAAATAGCTTCATTTTTAGGATTATTTATTGGCGCAATTGTATCATATACTTTTTCAGATAATTTATCTGAAATTCTTAATAGTTATTTTGAAATAGATCCAAAAGTTTTAAATATTTTGAGCTTTATTTTATTATTTATAATTACCTCACTATGTTTTACGATAGCTGGTAAATCATTGACAAAACTTATAAAGTTTATATCCCTCGGAACAATTAACAGATTACTTGGTGGACTGTTCAGCTCTTTGAAATTTATTATTGTAATAGTATCTATTTCAATGGTAATTAATTATTTATCCGAGCTATTAATGATTGAGATTATACCATTGGATCAAACAAATAATTCTAAAGTATATCCAGTTTTAATTGATATTGGAAATTTAATATTAGATTATTTAAACAATAACTCTTTAACTATTTAACTGTCCTAAATGAAGATGTTAAAATCCATCCTTTATTTCCATTTTTAAGCTGAATTAAACTCCAATCATTAATGCTTTCAAGGATATTTAATTTTGTTCCTTCATGGAGTTTAATTATTTCTTCTGACCTTAAATTAGGTTCCTCCCTTAACTCAATTTGTTTGTCAAAAATAATAGCAGGATTATTGTTTTCAGAAATATTTTTTGAGTTGTTTGCTATAATTAAAAATAATAAAAACAATATAGTGCTAGAAATTGATGAAATAAATAGTTTTTTCTTTAAAGAAGGTATTTTACTAATCATATATAAGAAAAATAAAAATATTGCCAAATACTCAAAGAAGATAAATAAGTATTGCCAAGTATTATAATTAAATAGTTTTGTCACGCTATTTGTAAAAACAGATATTTGATTTTCAGGCAGTATTTCTATTTTATCAATTAACATATTTTGAGCAAATACCAAATTATTATTTATTGTCTCACTGTTAGGATTTAATAATAGAGCTTTTTCATAATAATATATAGAGTTGGCAATATCATTTAATTTATAATAAGAATTACCCATATTATAATATAGCTTATCTGAATGCTCTCCACTTTTTACTATTGATGAATAATTTTCAATGGCTTCATAATAATTTCCATTATTATAAAGTTCATTGCCCTGATCAAATAATTCAGAGTTCTGACCAAATGAAAATGAAAAACAAAAAATAACAATAAAATTTATGTTCTTTAAAATCATGATTTTTCAATATTAGAAATTATTTCAACTGCCTTATCGTAATCAACTTTTAATTCTTTTGGGTTTCCTGGAGTATATCTAGCATATTCACAACTCATTAAAATTTTAATTAAATCATTAACCAAATCATTAGATATATTTTTCTTTGTAAGCTTGAGCTTTATATTTTCTTTAGAAAAATCAGAGGTTTGAAAATCAAACTTATATTTTAAAAAATTAAATAATGCTTTTTCCAAAGAGATATAAAAAAGATCGACGTTATCAATATCTTTTTTAGCAATTTCTAAAAATTTATTGGCTAATTTTTTTGCTTGCTCAGATTGTTTTTCTTGATCTGATACAGAATTTTTTTTGGTTTTTAAATAAATGATAAAGATTATTAATAATACAATTGGGGTAAAGATTATATAATAAATTTTATTATCAAGGCTAAAAGATTTATTATTTATTTCTGTGAAATCTGAATTTAGTTCTATAAAGTTAAATTGAGCTGAGCTTGATGGAATTTCATTATTTGAGCTAGCAATTTTTTCATTATTATTTGAAATTACTGGCCCATCGTAAACATCAACAATTTTTTCATCAGTATAAAGAGTTATATATTTTTTTAAAGAGGGGTTAAAAAATGAAAACTTGACACTCGGGATTGGATATTTACCTTGAAATTGAGGAACAATAGTGTATGTATTTAATATATTTCCGTTCATTCCAGATAATCCAACTTTTACGTTTTCAGAGAACTCAGGGTCGTATTTTTCAAGTGAGGATGGAACAATAAGATCAGGAATTGAAAATAATTTTAAATTACCCGAACCTGAAATCTTAAGCTCTAGTTGAAAAGATTCAGTTGCTTTTAATTGAGTCTTATTAGAATTCATTGAAATTTCAAAATCTCCCACTGCTCCAGAAAAATCGTCAGGTTTATTAATTGGAAGAGGACTAACATTAATGATTCGCTTTTTAGATGAGACCTTTTTTGAGGTTTGGTTGTATATGACATTGCCAAAAAAATCTCTTCTATTTGTTGGTAAATCTATTGATACATCCAGTGTCATAGGATTAATTTCTAATTTACCTTGTTTCTGTGGATACAATAATGTTTTTTTCCAAGTAACATAGTTATAGCTTTTACCATTTAATGAAGATCTTTTAATTTCTAATCTTGGTACATCAATTTTTTGAGACCAAAAATTTTTAAACTCTGGCGAATCAACCTCTCCAAGATTTCTAACATTTATTTCAGGGCTAAAAAATAATTTATATACTATAGAAATTGGTTCATTTAAATATGGATTACTTTTAGATAACTCAGCTACTAACTGAACGTCATCATCTAATAAAGTATCAGAGCTGTTTGGTGATATAGAGGATTCAACAGCTTCTGTAACTTGAACTTCAACCGGAGAAGTTTTATATATATCACCATCAATTTCTATAGAAGCTTGACCTATTCTAAATCTTCCTCTTTTAATAGGAGAAAGGAAATATGTATATGTTTTTGAAAATGTCCTGGTACCATTTATCCAACTATTACTCACTGATTGATTTGGTCCACCAACAATATTAAAACCATTAAAATTTGGAGGAGAAAAATTGTCTCCGTCCATATTCATTTTAAAATCAACTCTTAAATTTTCATTTAAACCTAATTTATTTTTACTAACATTAGCTTCAAACTTTACTTGGGAAAAGATTAAGCTACTAGATAATAATATGAATAATAAAATAATATTGTTTTTCATTTTACCAGTCTTTCTTGTTAGGTTTTGGGTTTCCTTTGAATTTTTTCTTATTAACCTTATCCTGAACTTTTTTCTCTTCTTTACTCATTGCTTCTAAAATACTTTTCAATTGTTGCGGTGAAATTTGTTTTTGGGATGGGTTATTTTTTGGTTTTGATTTATCATCTTGTTTTTGCTTATTTTCATCTTTATCATCCTCATTTTTTTTATCCTCATCCTTATTATCCTTGTTATCCTTGTTATCCTTGTTGTCCTTGTTATCTTTATTCTTATCGTTTTTATTCTTTTGATTTTTTAAAAGTTCCTTTGCCAAAACATAATTATATCTTGTTTCTTCATCGTCAGGATTATTGAGTAATGCTTTTTTAAAGTTATCTACGGCCCCTTGATAATTTTTATCTTTCATAAATGTATTACCTAAATTATGGAATGCTTTATGTAGATCTTCTTTGCTATTTAGCTTTGCTAAAGATTGATTATAATTAAATCTAGCTTCATTTGATAAATTATTTTTATACAGAGAATTTCCCAAGTTATATGGTGCTTGATAGTTTAATGAATCAATTGAATATGCTTTTCTGTAATTATATTCTGCACTTGAAAACTTATCTTTTTGAAACTCAATATTTCCATCAAAGACTAAATTATTTGAATCTTTCTGATCTTCATCTTGAGCAAAGATTAATCCAGAAAAAAATAATATTATTAAAAGATTTTTATTCATTTTCATTAAATAAGTTAAGTTTTTCAATCCATTTAGTTTTTTTATTAAAAATAACTGAGTCAAGTAAAATTAATAATAATCCGATACCAATAAACCATTGAAATTGATCTTTAAAGGATACAAATTGTTTTGATTCAAATTCTTTTTTATCCATTTCTTTAAGCTCATTAATTACCTCATCCACCACGTATGCTGTATTATCGCCTTTAATGTATTTTCCATCTGACTGTTGAGCTATTTTTTGAAGCAAATTTTCATCTAGTCTTGTAATTACAACTTCGCCGTTTTCATCTTTTTTATATGACTTTACTATATTATTTTCTTTAATAGGAATTGGTGCACCTTTAACAGATCCTAATCCAACAGAAAAAATTGTTATTCCACTTTCATTAATTGTAGAATTTAATTGATCTTCTTTGTATTCATGATCCTCTCCATCAGAAAGTATACACAATACTCTATTAGTTTGGTTATCGTCATCAAAAAAACCTCTGGACAACTCAATAGCTTCAAATATTGAAGTTCCTTGAGATGATAACATATCTGTATTTAAACTTTCCAAAAACATTTTTGCTGATGAAAAATCAGTTGTTATTGGCAAAACAGGTATAGCTGTTGATGCATATGCAATTATACCCACTCTGTCTGATCCAAGTTTATTAAATATTTCTGATACTAATCTTTTAGCTTTAAAAATTCTGTTTGGTGCAATATCCTCAGCAAGCATACTTTTAGAGACATCTACAGCAAAGACAATATCAACTCCTTCTCTTTTTACAGGTTGTAATTCTGTCCCAATTTTTGGATTAACCAGTCCGATTACTAAGAAAGTTATTACAAATAAAATTATTGATGTCTTTAAATATGATTTAGAATGCGAAAAATCAGGACTTAAAAATTTAAATGTTTCTTTATTAAAATATTTCTTTATTATTTTTTTTTGCCATAATTTATTATAAATAAAAACTAAAATAATTACAGGAATTAAAAGTAGGATATAAAAATAAAATGTTTCTTCTAGCTGATACATTAAACTAAACTTTTAAAGATTAATTTTCTTAAAGTAAACTCAACAAAAATTAAGCCTAATGAAATTAAAATAAAAAACCTATATTTTTCTTCAGCATCTGAATATCTAATTTCTTCAACATCTGTTTTTTCTAATTTATTTATTTCATTGTATATATCTTGTAAGCTTTCATTATTTGTTGCTCTAAAATAGAGTCCCCCTGTCTTTGAAGCTATCGATTCGAGAAGCTCCTCATCAATTTCTACCTTGGTCATTCCAAATCTAAATGATCCATCAGGGTTTAAGGCAATTGGGGCTAAGGCATTAGCATTTGATCCTAAACCTATAGTATAGGTTTTAATTCCATAATTTGCAGCTAAATCAGCAGCAGTTGAAGGGTCAATAAATCCTGAATTATTAACTCCATCCGTAAGTAGAATAATTACTTTACTCTTAGCTTTACTTTCTTTTAGCCTGTTTACAGATGTTGCTAAGCCCATACCAATAGCCGTTCCATCTTGAATAATTCCATCAAAAACAATATCATTGAGAGATTTGATTATGATAGATTTATCGGATGTCACAGGCGTTTTTGTATAACTCTCTCCAGCATATATAACTAAACCTATTCTATCATTCTGTCTATCATTGATGAATTCAGCTGCAACAGTTTTTAAAGCTTCTAACCTGTTTGGTTTTAAATCCTGAGCTAACATACTAGATGATATGTCTACCGCAATTACTATGTCAATTCCACTACTTGTTTTAGTTCTTACGGAATTACTAATTTCTTGTGGTCTAGATAATGCAATAATTAATAAAGAAATTATCGCCAATCTTAAGATATCTAAAAAAGGGTATATTTTGGATTTGAGTCCATAATTGAAATCATCTGTGGATGAAATTTTGAATGAGTTTGTTCTATTAATATTCGATTTATAAAAATAAAATGCTAATAATGGAACTAAAATTAATAGCCATAATAACTCAGGATTATTAAATTCTATATTGTTCATTTCTTAATAAATTTTATAGAGTTAATAATTCGATCTGTTACTAATTGAAGATCCTTATTTTGTCTTTTATGAATAATTTCAAGCTTTATTGAAAGTTTTTCAATTACAAAAAGTATAGTTGAATAATCTTTTTTTTCATTTTTATTATTATCATCAAAGGATCCAAATATTTTAATCCCCTGATCTCCATCATCTGTTTTGTATTCCTCATTTTTTGTAATGACATTTATATAATTTCTTTCTTTAAAATTATTTATTAAATCATTGATAGGATCAGAATTTTCATTTAGAGGCTGAGTAATTAAGTTAATTTCAAGACTATTATTTTTTGTAGAATAAGTTAATTTATTTAACGAAGAGTCATTAGATCTAAATAAAACATCAGGAGAGTCAAGTTTTAAATTTTTATCAGTATAAGTACTTGTAACCCAATCTTTATTTAGCAACTTTTTATCAGCATCTAAAATAAAAAATGAAGAAATATTTGGTGCTCCAAATAAAACAATTACTGAAAAAGTTAAGCTGATAATTAATGTAATAATTGAAACAACTGAATATTTAATCTTACGTTTTTTTATCATTTGATTAAATTTCATTTCAGCAATTCTCTTCTGTTCCTTTTCTTTTTCAATATTATTAGGGATAGATTTTTTAGTATTAACAATAAATGATTTTAAAAACTTATTATCATCATACGCTACACCATCCTTGGGTGAGAACTTAGCGAATTTTACCAAGTCTGAATTACTCAACACATTCTTAAAATTTTCAATTAATTCATCTGAAATATTTATTTTTTTTGATTTTTTTAGAAGTTGAATTTTATCAATTAGCTGCGATGAAGTACTCTCTGAAGCAGAAATTTCAATATCTCTTTCCAAATAATTCTTAGCAATTTGTGTTAATTTGGAGTAAAATAATTTATAATCTTCTTGATTTTTAAAAGATTCATTCTCTAACTCTACTAACTCATCAATTGCATTTTCAAATGGGGTTTTATATATACTTTTATCAAACTTGTGATTTTTAAATTTTTTAAATAATACATAAATAGCTAGAAGCCCAAGTAATAATATTAAAAAAGAAAGTAAATATTTTGAAAATGGAATTCTTTGCTCATTATTTAAAATTATTTCTTTTATATCAAAAAACTTTTTAGAAACAGTATCAACTTTTATAGTTCTAACATCAATCAAAATTGAATCAGTTAAATATTTTTTTCCATTAAATAAAATTTGCTGAGGTTTAATTACAAAAGATCCCTCATCAAAATTTGTAAGTTTAAAGCTTTTATTTAAAGATTTCTTTCCCTTAAAAAAAACAGTATCAATAGCAAATTCATCTGCAACTTCAAATGGACTAAACTGAAAATTCTCAGGAAAAACAATTTGATTTATATTATCTGACTCTGCTTTAATTGAATATTTAAATTGTTGTCCTACTTTAATTTCAGTTGAGTCTACAGATGATGAAACAATGATAATATCCTGCTGAGTAAAACCACTTTGGATTATAAAAAATATTAGAATTATTTGAACAAGTTTATCCACGATTTTTAAAATAGCCTAATAATAATTTAACATAGCTTTGATCAGTTCTACAATTAATTGTACCAGATCCATTTCTTTTGAATAAATCTTCAAAATTCTTTTTTCTTCCTAAACATTTAGCTTTATAATCAGCCCTTATTTTTTTTGATGAAGTATCTATATATTTTAATTCAAATGATTCTTGATCCAACATTGGAACAAATCCAATATTAGGAATATCTTCTTCAAATCTGTCAAAAATTCTAATCCCCGTTATATCGTGCTTTTTACTTGCTATTGATAAAGATTTAGAATAATCATTGGAATTAAAATCAGAAATTATAAATGCTATCGATTTCTTTGTTACAATATTTGAAAAAAACTTTAAGGCTACTGAAATATCAGTTTTTAAGCTTACGGGCTTAAATTCTATCAATTCTCTAATGATTCTTAAAATATGTAATTTTCCTTTACTTGGGGGAATAAATAATTCAATTTGATCAGAGAATAATATCAATCCTACTTTATCATTGTTTTGAATTGCAGAAAAAGCTAATGTTGCAGAAATTTCAGTAACAATCTCTTTTTTAAGTTGAGAATCTGTTCCAAAATATTTTGAGCCACTAATATCAATAATTAACATTAGAGTAAGCTCTCTCTCCTCTTCAAAAACTTTGATAAAAGGTTGGTTGTATCTTGCCGTAACATTCCAATCAATTGTCCTAACATCATCCCCAAATTCATATCCTCTAACCTCACTAAAAGTCATTCCTCTCCCCTTAAAGGCACTATGATACTCTCCTCCAAATAAATTATTTGAAAGTCTTTTAGTTTTTATTTCAACTTTTCTAACTTTTTTTAAAAGATCTTTAGCATCCAAAATAAAAACTTTTAAGGGACTTCAACAGAGTTAACAATCTTACTGATTACATCTTCAGATGTTACATTCTCTGCTTCCGCTTCATAAGTTAACCCTATTCTATGTCTTAGAACATCATGAATAACAGCACGAATGTCTTCAGGTATAACATAACCTCTTCTTTGAATAAAAGCATTGCATTTTGCTGCTAAAGCTAAGTTTATACTACCTCTTGGAGATGATCCAAATCCAATTAGTGGTTTTAAATCTGATAGGTTGTTTTTTTCAGGAAATCTTGTAGCAAAAATTAATTTTAAAATATATTTTTCAATTTTTTCATCCATATATACTTCTTTAACAGATTCTTGTGCTTTGGCAATTTCTTTTATTGAAACAACTTCTTTTACCTTTTCAAATGAGTCATTGATATTAGCTCTAATTATCTGCTGCTCATCCTCAAATTCAGGATATGAAATGACACATTTTAACATGAATCTATCCATTTGAGCTTCTGGCAGAGGATAAGTTCCTTCCTGTTCTATTGGGTTTTGTGTAGCCATAACCAAGAAAGGTAATTGCAACTTGAAAGTTGTATCACCAATTGTAACTTGTTTTTCTTGCATAGCTTCAAGTAATGCTGATTGAACTTTTGCAGGAGCTCTATTTATCTCATCAGCTAAAACAAAATTTGCAAAAACAGGTCCTTTTTTAATTGAAAAATCATTTTCCTTCATGTTATAGATCATTGTTCCAATAACATCAGCAGGAAGTAAATCAGGAGTAAACTGAATTCTACTAAAAGAACCTTTTACAGCCTGACTTAAGGTATTAATAGCTAATGTTTTAGCAAGTCCAGGTACACCTTCAAGAAGGATATGACCTCTTCCAAGCAGTCCAATTAATAATCTTTCGATCATATATTTTTGACCTACAATTACTTTATTAACCTCTGGAATTAATAGATCAATAAATGAACTTTCTTTTTTTATTTTTTCATTTATTGCATTAATATCAATTTTACTCTTATCCATAATTATAATTTTTAAGGGGAAGCAATACTATTAAAAATTCTTATTAAATAATGTTAAATAATGGTTAAATAAGATATAATCAAAAATCAATTATATAGATTGCTATCGGATATAAATTTATAAATTTCATCTGGAATTAGATGAGAATATTTTTTATTTTTCCTTATAATATTTCTTATTTTACTTGAGGATACTTCCATTAGAGGAGCGTTTGAAAAAATAACTGCTTGATGACTTTTTAAGGTTGAATTAGCAGATTTTTCAGTATTTCTAGGATAAACATATAGTTTTTCTTCTAAAATTTTTTTATAATTCTTCCAATTTTCTAAACCAACAAGATTATCTTCACCCATAATTATACTAAAATTAGAATCAGGGTAATTATTTTTTAATTCTACCAAAGTGTCTGCAGTATAATTTGGCTTTGGTAGTTTATATTCAATATCACAAACTTCAAAATTTTTATGTATTGTACAATATTTTTTTGTCATTTCTAAACGAATATTTTGATCTGTTAAGTTTTCATTTACTTTATCTGGATTTAAGGGTGTTATCACAAACCAAACTTGATCAAAATATTTTTCCAAAAAATACTTAGCTATTTTTTCATGGCCAATATGTATAGGATCAAAAGTCCCAAAAAACAAACCTATATTCTTCATTAATTATTTAAAAAAATATCAACAGTTTTAAAAATATCTCGTTTTGCAAAATCTAAGTCATCATTAATTATTGAGGTATCAAAATTATCAATCATATCCATTTCATTTCTTGCTTTGCTTAAGCGTTCTTTCAAACTAGTTTTACTATCCTTTCCTCTTTTAATTAATCTATTTTCTAAAACCTCTATGCTCCCAGGATTAATGAAAATTGAAATTGACTTTTTTGAAAAATATTTTTTTAGGCTAATTGCTCCAATAACATCAACATCAAAAATTATATTATGATTTTTAATTAATTTTTCTACTTCTGATTTTAATGTGCCATAGAATATATTATCATAAACCTTTTCATATTCAATAAAGCTGTCATTATCAATTTTATTTTTAAAACTTTCAATACTAATAAAGTGATAATCAATTCCGTCTTCTTCATTAACTCTTTTTTTTCTAGTAGTTGATGAAACAGAAAACTTTAGATTGAGTTTCTTAATAGAAAGAAGGTGTTTAGCTAATGTAGTTTTACCACTTCCAGATGGTGCACATAATATTACAACTTTTCCAGACATTAAAGAATATTTAAGGATTGTTCTTTAAGTTTTTCTAAAGATGATTTCATCTCAACAACAAAGCTTTGAATCTTTGAATTATTTGCTTTGGATCCTATTGTATTTATTTCACGGCCAATTTCTTGACAAATAAAACCTAGTTTCTTGCCTTTTTCTATTTGTTTGTCATTTAAAATGTCATTAAAATATTTTAGATGACTATCCAATCTTACAAGCTCTTCATTAATATCTATTTTTTCTAAATAATAAAAAACTTCTTGTTCATACCTACTTTTATCAATATTGATGTTGTATTCTTGAGATTTTTTTTCTAACTGATCTTTAAGAAATTTTTTATGATCTGAACTCAGCCCAATAATTTTATCTGACATATTTGAAATTTCTTTAATACTAATTTTTATATCCTTTTCAGTATTTAAACCTTCTTTTAACCTGAAAGAAATAACATTATTAATTACAGTATCAATTGCTTTATAAAAATTATTCAAATTTGATTTAGTAATGATTATTTCAGGTTTGTCAATTGAATTTGGCAAGTTTATCACAGATTTTAAGAGATTAGATTCATCAAATTCAGAAATATTTTTTAAATCTTTAATATATTTTTTAATTACATCTTGATTAAATTTTACTGAATTTCCATCTGAAAAGCTAGACTTTACTCTTAATTCAATCTTTCCTCTTAACAACCTCTTTTTTAAAATATTGCCAACTTCTATCTCAATACTTGAAAGAAAATTAGGCAAAGAAATATTATTGTCTAAATATCGACTGTTTAGAGTTTTTAACTCAATATCAAATTTAAATTTATTTATTTCAAGTGTTGTTGACCCATAACCGGTCATTGAATGAAGCATGTACAAATTTAATAAAGAATTATTTAAGTTATTTATTGCAAATTTCTAACCCAAATATTTCTAAATGAAACTTGTGAACAACAGTGGTTTTGAAGTGAAATTGGCCCATCGCCGTGAGCAATATTTTTAGGAGGGCCAACATTTTCAGTCGTCCCTAATATTTCAACATGGTTATGAATAAGTATCCCGTTATGAAAAACAGTAAAATATCCTGATTTGATTTTATTTCCATCAGAATCAAATTTTGGAGCATCAAAAATTATATCATATGATTGCCATTCACCTGGTTTTCTTGATGCATTAACAAGTGGAATATATTGTTTGTAGACAGAACCTGCTTGCCCATTAACGTATGTTGGAGATTTATAGCTATCCAAAATTTGAATTTCATATCTCCCTTGTAAAAAAACTCCACTATTTGATCTGCTTTGGTTTTTATGAGAAATATCTTCACTTGTTTTCCATTCGACATGCAATTGCACAGATCCAAAATTTTCTTTTGTTTCAATTCCACCTGAACCATCAAAAACAACAGTAACTGAACCATCTTTATTTATTTGCCAACCACTTTCTTTATCAGACCACTTTGCATTCCATTTTGAAAGATCTTCTCCATCAAACAAAACAATAGCATCATTGGGTGGAGCAGAATCTGAAATTGAGTATGTTTCTTTTGGGATAGGTTCCCATATTTCAGTATCCTTAGCAGTTTGTCCATTACACGAAAGAAAAAAAAAAGTAAAAAATGCAGTTATATAAATTTTCATAAACCAAGTATTTTTTTTATTTGATCTTTATCAATATCAGATCCTGCAAAGTCGTCAAATGATTTCTCAGTAACTTCAATAATATGATCTGAAATAAATTTAGATCCTTGTTTAGCTCCCTGCTCTGGACTTTTAATACAACATTCCCATTCAAGAACTGCCCATCCATCAAATCCATATTGACTTAGTTTTGAAAAAATTGATTTAAAATCGACTTGACCATCTCCGGGTGATCTAAATCTTCCTGGTCTATCTTTCCAATCTAAATATCCTCCGTATACACCTGCTTTCCCAGTGGGATTAAATTCTGCATCTTTAACATGAAACATTTCAATATAATCTTTATAAAAATCAATAAACTGTAAATAATCTAATTGTTGTAAAATAAAATGACTGGGATCATAAAGTATTTTTGCTCTTGAATGATTTTTTGTTGACGCAAGAAATCTCTCAAATGTTACACCATCATGTAGATCTTCACCAGGATGAATCTCATAGCAAATATCAACTCCTTTTTTATCGGCGTGATTAAGAATTGGCATCCACCTTTTAGCTAATTCTTTAAAACCTTCTTCTACTAGACCTGAAGGTCTTTGAGGCCATGGATAAAATGTGTGGAATAACAATGAGCCAGAAAATGAAGCCATTGGTTTAATCCTTAAAAAATTACTAGCATTAATGGCTTTAATCATTTGATCTACCGCCCATTTTGTTCTTCCCTTGACGTCCCCGTGAAAATTTTCAGGTGCGAAAACATCAAACATCAAGTCATATGCTGGATGACTAGCTACTAATTGTCCCTGTAGATGTGTTGAAAGTTCACTTATTTCTAACCCTTGTTCATTTAATATTCCTTTTACTTCATCACAATAATCTTTACTGGATCCTGCCTTATCTAAGTCAAAAATTCTTGTATCCCAAGTTGGAATTTGAACAGCTTTATATCCCAATCCACTAGCCCATTTAGAAATATCTTTTAAATTATTGAAAGGTTTTTTATCACCACAAAATTGAGCTAGGAAAATTGCTGGTCCTTTTATTGTTTTCATTTTATATTAATTTTTCTAATAATTTTTTTGTTGCAATGATACCATCATCTTCAGACATTCTACTGCCTTCATATTCAATACCTATATAGCCTTTATAACCTGCTTTTTTAACTATATCGATCATTTTAGAATAATCAATCTTAGTTTCGTTTCCAGAATCATCAAAATCATATGACTTTGCACTGACAGCGTGAGCATATGGCATCAGTTCCTCTACTCCTTTATATATATCATACCATTCATTACAAGCTCTTGGTGATCCATCAATACAAAAATTTCCAAAATCCGGTAATGTTCCACAATTATCAATATTAACTTTGCTCATAACATTAGATAAATATTTTCCATTTGATGATAAACCTCCGTGATTTTCAACTACCACATTAATATTTTTATTATAATCACTTAACTCAGTAAGGGATTTAATTGAATTTTCAGTCCATCTATCTAATTTTGTTTCTCCACTTAAATTAACTCTCATTGTTTCACAACCAATCTCATAAGAAAAATCAATCCATTTTTTATGATTATCAATAGCTTTAAGTCTTTCCTTTTTATTGCTCGATGCCAATGAGCCTTGAGAATCAATCATTATTAAAACATTATCAATCCCATAATCATCCGATCTTTTTAATAACTCTTTACTTAATTTTTGCATAGATATTTTTTTTAATGTATCGGTATGGTTTGTATATAATCCTGAAACATATTCAATAGCATCTATATCAAAAGATCTAGCTTTTTTAGCAAAATCAAGGGGAGATAATTCTCCAGATTTTATGGCTTTATTTAAAGACCATTGAGCTAATGAAATTTTAAGTTGATCTTTATTATTTGTAGATGCAGAAAGAATTTCAAGTGGGGTTAAGCCTATGAAGGCTGATGCAATAGTTAGTTTAGAAAAATCTCTTCTTTTCATAAGAAATGGGTTAATTGTTTTAATAAATATAAGTATTTAATCTTCATCAAAAAATCATAGAGTTTTTGTTAAAAAATTAAATTTTTGATTATGGATTTTGTAATGGTATAATGTTTGTAAATTTGAACAAAATTAAGTTATGAAAAAATTATTATGTCTTTTTGCAATAGGCTTATTAATTATAAGCTGTGGGAGTGAACCAAAAAAAGAAAAATTTTCTTATGAAAGAGTTAAAATTGAGGATAAAAAAGAAACATCTAACAAGGGTCTAATTTTAAATTCAAACGATCAAATGCTTTTTGACAAAGGCTTATTAAAAGGTAAGTCCGGGGAAGAGATTAATCTTACATTGTATCACACTGGTAAGATTGGTAAAGAATTTATGGGGCATAATTTCGTTCTTTTAAAAAAGGATGTTGATGTTGATGATTTTGCTCAAAAAGCAATGCTTGCTAAAGAAAATGAATATATCCCTGATGGCGATGATACTATAGTTTACACTAAAATGTTAGGCGGCGGTGAATCAGATTCAGTAAGTTTTACAGTAGAAGAAAAAGGTACCTATATTTATATATGCACATTTCCTGGGCACTATCAAATTATGAGAGGTGAATTTATAATTGAATAAATGAAATTTAATACTAAAACAATCCACGGAGGACAAATAAAGGAAAAGGGTTATGGTGCAGTTATGCCTCCAATATATCAAACTTCTACTTATTCTCAAACTAGTCCTGGTGAACATAAGGGCTATGAATATAGTAGGACCCACAATCCCACAAGATCTGCCCTTGAAAATTCTTTAGCTAGTATTGAAAATGGCAAATATGGTTTAGCATTTAGCTCTGGATTATCTGCAATAGATGCAGTTTTAAAACTTTTTGATCCAGGAGATGAAATTATTTCAACTAATGATTTATATGGTGGATCTTACAGGTTATTTGAAAAAGTTTTTAAAAAATTTGGTTTAAAATTTATCTTTTCGGATTTGCAAGATCTTAATGAGGTATCAAAATTAGTTTCTAAAAAAACTAAACTAATATGGGTTGAAACTCCAACTAATCCAATGATGAATTTAATTGATATTAATGCAATTTCTAAAATTTGTAAAAGAAATAAAATTCTTTTAGCAGTTGATAATACTTTTGCTACACCTTATCTTCAAAAACCTCTAGATTTGGGTGCTGATATTGTTATGCATTCTGCTACAAAATACCTTGCAGGGCATAGCGATGTGATTTTAGGAGCTTTGATTGTAAATGATTCTGAGTTAGCTGAAAGATTATATTTTTTACAAAACTCATCTGGAGCAATTTGTGGCCCAATGGACTCTTTTTTAACTCTAAGAGGGATTAAAACTCTTCATGTAAGAATGGAAAGACATTGCTACAATGCAGAAAAAATCGTTGATTTTTTGTCAAATCACAAAAAAATTGACAAATTATATTGGCCTGGAATTTCTACACATCCAAAACATACTTTAGCTAAATCTCAAATGTCTGGTTTTGGTGGTATGGTATCTTTTACAACAAAGAATGGTAGCTTTAAATCTGTTCAAGAAATTACTAGTAAGCTTAAAGTTTTCACACTTGCTGAATCACTGGGTGGAGTTGAAAGTTTAGCAAATCATCCAGCATCAATGACTCATGCTTCTATTCCTAAAGATCTAAGGGAAAAAACTGGTGTTGTTGATTCTTTAATTAGATTAAGTGTAGGAATTGAAGATATTGATGACTTAATTAGCGATATTGAACAGGCAATTGGTTAATTATACCTAATTTTACGTAAATCATTGATAATGAATAAAATAATTCATAAGTTTCTAAAAGAGATAGATAGCAGAAATTCTCACGAACCTGAATTTATGCAAGCTGTTAAAGAAGTTTCTGAAGATCTAATTCCATACATTGTAAGTCAAAAAATATATCACGGAAAAAATATTTTAATGAGAATGATTGAGCCTGAAAGAGTTGTGATGTTTCGGGTCAACTGGATAGATGATAGTGGTGAAATAAGAGTTAACAGAGGCTATAGAGTTGAAATGAATTCAGCAATTGGTCCATACAAGGGAGGTTTAAGATTTCATCCCTCTGTAAATCTTAGCATTCTTAAATTTTTAGCTTTTGAACAAGTTTTTAAAAATAGTTTAACTACTCTTCCAATGGGTGGAGGAAAAGGGGGTTCTGATTTTGATCCAAAAAATAAATCAGATGGTGAAGTAATGAGATTTTGTCAAAGTTTTATGACTGAACTTTTTAGACATATTGGCCCTAATACTGATATACCAGCTGGTGATATTGGAGTTGGCGGCAGAGAGATTGGCTATCTATTTGGTCAATATAAAAGACTTAAAAATGAATTTACAGGTGTTTTAACTGGGAAAGGTGTTTCATGGGGAGGATCCTTAATAAGACCTGAAGCAACTGGATATGGAACTGTATATTTTGCAGAAGATATGCTAAATCACATTGGAGATAGTATTCAAGGTAAAACAGTTACAATATCAGGCTCTGGAAATGTAGGTCAATATGCTGCTGAAAAATGTATTCAATTGGGAGCAAAAGTTGTCACAATGTCTGACTCCTCTGGATATATATATGATAAGGAAGGAATTAATGAAAAAAAATTGGCATATATAATGGATATTAAAAACAATAAAAGAGGAAGAATATCTGATTATCTAAAAAAATATCCTAAAGCAGAGTTTAAAAAAAATAAAAATCCTTGGGGCGTTAAATGTGATGTTGCCTTACCATCAGCTACTCAAAATGAATTAAATGGAAGTGACGCAAAGCTTCTTGTTAAAAATGGTTGTATATGTGTTGCAGAGGGAGCAAATATGCCATGTGATTCTGATGCAATAAAGATATTTAAATCTAAAAAAGTATTATTTGCTCCAGGTAAAGCTTCAAATGCAGGTGGGGTTGCTGTTTCTGGTTTAGAAATGGCACAAAATTCATTACGTTATTCTTGGTCTCGAGAAGAAGTTGATGAAAAACTAAAGAAAATAATGATAAGAATACATAAGAAATGTTTGGAACATGGTAAAGAAAAGGATTATGTAGATTATGGAAAAGGAGCAAATATCTCAGCTTTTATAAAAGTTGCAGATGCAATGCTTGCTCAAGGTGTAGTTTAAAACTTTCTAATGCTTGTAAATACAGAAGCAATAATTCTTGGATATATAAATTATTCTGAAACAAGTATAATTCTAAAATCATATACAAAAGAGTTTGGTTCTAAATCTTTTATAATAAGAGGAGTTAGGAGTAAGAAAAAGAAAAAAATTACATTGGGGCAACTTCAGCCTTTAACGATTTTAGATATAGATTTTAATAATACAAAACCTGAGAAGCTTTCATATTTAAAATCAATCAAAATTATTCACCCTTTTAACTCAATTAATACTAAAATATCAAAAATTAATATTTCTCTTTTTCTTTCTGAATTTTTATCCAAAATATTTAAAATTGATATAACAAACAAAGAGCTTTATGATTTTATAAAAAAGAGCTTATTGTGGTTTGATTCTGCAGAAAATGCTTCAAACTTTCATCTTCTTTTTATAATTAAACTAACTGAATTTTTAGGAATAATGCCTAAATATTCTGAGATACAATTCTCATTTTTTGATATAGAAAATGGTGTTTTTTGCGATAATCCTATATCGCAAAACTATGTAGAGGGAGAAGTAGTTATTGATTTACATAAGATTTTGGGCATAAAATTTGATTATAATAATTCAGTTTTAAACAACGTTAAACAACGAAGAAATATGTTAAATTTTTTGATTTCCTACTATGAATATCATGTAGGTGGATTTAAAAAACCCAAATCTATTGAAATATTAAATGAAATCTTTTCATAAAAATATTATACTAATCTTACTGATTTTATTATCCAATCACATTTTTTCGCAAAAAATTAGAGTCATAGATTCAATAAATGAAAGGCCAATTCCTAATGTGTTTGTTTTTGATTTAGAAAAGAAAAACAGAAAAACATCCAATATAAATGGTGTTGTAACTTTAGACGACTTTAAAGAATATGATTCTGTAGTTTTTAGACATATTGTTTACGAAACAAAAATTTTTTTATTTAAAGATTTAAAAAATAAAAAAACGATTCAGTTAAATCCAAAAGCTCTTGGTTTGAGTGAAGTCGTTCTTTCAGTTTCTAGAAACACACAAAATATTGCAACACTCTCAAGAAAAGTTTCTGTAATAGATAAAAGGACCATTTCTATGGAATCTCCAAAAACAAGTGCAGAAATTCTTTATCATGGAGGAGGTATACATGTTCAAAAATCTCAAAGCGGAGGAGGAAGCCCAG
>QOPZ01000011.1 GCA_003331885.1 Cryomorphaceae bacterium
AGATCATAAAATTTTATGCCAATTTTTTTTGATAGTTTTTTTCCTACTTTGGTCTTTCCACAACCCATGTAACCTAATAGTATAATTGGTGATTTCATATTTTACAAATTTATGAGAAATAATCTTTGATATATAGATTTAACGTCCCTATATTTGCAAGCGTTAAAAAAAGACCTGGTAGCTCAGCTGGTAGAGCATCTCCCTTTTAAGGAGAGGGTCCTGGGTTCGAACCCCAGCCAGGTCACTAAATCTAGCGCACGTGGCGGAACTGGTAGACGCGCTAGGTTGAGGGCCTAGTGGGAAATATCCCTTGGAGGTTCGATTCCTCTCGTGTGCACTACTATAAACATAAAAATATTACCTTATATATAAATTGAAGAAAAAGATTTTTATAATTGGTTCAGGCTTTTCATCACTATCAGCTGCGTGCTATCTTTCTAAAGAGGGCTTTGAAGTACATGTTTTTGAAAAAAATGATTTAATTGGAGGAAGAGCTCGTCAATTTAAATCTAAGGGATTTACATTTGATATGGGACCCAGCTGGTATTGGATGCCAGATGTTTTTGAAAAGTTTTTTAATGATTTTGGTAAATCTGCAAATGATTTTTATCAATTAAAAAAATTAAATCCAGCTTATAGGGTCATCTTCGATAAAAAAAATCAAATAAAAATAGGAGATAATATAAATGAAATATCCAAAGAGTTTGAAAGTATTGAAAAAGGGAGTGGAGCTAAATTAAAGAGTTTTTTAGAGGAGTCAAGAGAAAATTATAATCTTGCTGTTACTGATATGCTTTATAAAATGCCAGGAAAATCGATCCTAGAGCTAATAACTTTAAAGACAATTTTCAAGGTTAATTTATTTTTTAAAAATATTAAAAATGATATTGAAAGAAGATTTAAAGATTCTAAACTGAGAGCAATTCTACAATTTCCTGTATTATTTCTTGGAGCTAAGCCATCAAATACTCCAGCGTTTTACAATTTTATGAATTTTGCTGATTTTGGATTAGGGACTTGGCAACCAAAAAATGGATTTTATGACGTAGTTGAAGCAATGACAAAAATTGCAAAAAATCAGGGAGTTATTTTTTATACAAACTCTGAAATAAATAAAATACAAGTAAACAAAGGATTAGTTGAGGGGATTATTTTAAATGGTAAATTAAAAAAATGTGATATCCTGGTTTCTGGTGCTGATTATTATCATACTGAGTCATTGTTAGATGAAAAATACAAGCAATATTCTGAATCTTATTGGAAAAACAGAACTTGGTCTCCATCATCTCTTCTTTTTTACTTAGGATTAAATAAAAAAATTGAAGGATTAAATCATCACAATTTATTTTTTGATACAGATTTTGATAAACATGCAGATGAAATTTATACAAAGCCTAAGTGGCCAACTGACCCCTTATTTTATTTAAATATTACATCAAAAACTTATAGTCATACAGCACCGAAGGATCATGAAAACTGTTTTGTATTAATACCATTAGCTACAAATCTAGAAGACAATAAAGCCTTAAGAGAAAAATATTTTAAAATAATTATAAAAAGAATTGAAGATATAACAGGACAAAATATTGAAAAAAATATAGTTTTTAAAAAAAGTTATTGTGTTAATGATTTTAAGAAAGATTACAATTCATATGGTGGTAATGCATATGGATTAGCTAATACTCTTTTACAAACTGCATTCTTAAGACCTAAAATTCAAAGTAAAAAAGTAAAAAAATTGTATTTTAGTGGACAGTTAACTGTACCTGGACCTGGAGTTCCACCTGCAATAGTTTCTGGAAAGCTAGTATCAGATATAATTATAAAAAATGAAAGAACTTTTTGATCAAATATCAGAAGAATGTTCTAAAAATGTTACTAAATCATATAGTACATCTTTTAGCCTTGCTACAAAAATGTTATCAAGCAATATAAGACAAGATATTTATAATATTTATGGATTTGTAAGATTTGCAGATGAAATAGTTGATACATTTCATGGATATAATAAAGAAGAATTATTTAAAAGATTTAAAGATGATTTAAATCATTCATTGAGTGAAAAAATTAGTTTAAATCCAATTTTAAACTCATTTCAAAATACAGTTAATAAATTTAAAATAGATAGAGAACTAATTGATGCTTTTCTTAAAAGTATGGAGCTTGATTTAAGTAAAAAGAAATATTCTAACATTGATGAATATAAAGATTACATATATGGTTCAGCAGATGTAGTAGGTCTCATGTGTTTAAAAGTCTTTGTGTCTGGAAATGATAAAGAATATAACAGACTAAAACCATATGCAATGGCTCTAGGATCTGCATTTCAGAAAGTTAATTTTTTAAGAGATTTAAATGATGACTTTCAAAAACTGGACAGGGTTTATTTTCCTGGAATTGAATATAATACATTTAATGAAGAATCGAAAAGAACTATCATGAATGATATAAAAAAAGACTTTTCTATCGCATTAAAAGGAATTTATATGCTTCCAAATAATTCAAAATTTGGAGTTTATGCAGCATATAAATACTATAAGAGACTTTTGAGGAAACTTGAAAAAGCTTCTTATTTAAAAATTAAAAATCAAAGAGTTCGTGTTCCTAACTACCAAAAAGTAGATGTTTTGGCTCGTTCCTATGTTAGATATAGATTAAATATTTTATAAAATGGAGATTTTTCTTTGGATTCTATCTTTAATAGGCGCTTTTTCGATCATGGAATTTATGGCATGGTTTACTCATAAATACATAATGCATGGATTTTTATGGTATTTACATGAGGATCACCATAAAAAAGATCATGATTCCTGGTTTGAAAGAAATGATACTTTCTTCCTGTTTTATGCAGTTGTAAGTATGCTTTTTGTATTGTCATGGGCAAAACTTGACTTTTTTTATGGTCTTCCAATAGCAATAGGAATTTTCTTATATGGTTTTACGTATTTTGTAGTTCATGATGTATTTATTCACCAGAGATTCAAAATTTTTAGAAATATTGATAATAAATACGCTAGAGGAATAAGAAGAGCTCATAAAATTCATCATAAAAATATACACAAGAAAGGTGGTGAATGTTTTGGGATGTTAATAGTTCCCTTTAAGTATTTTAAATAAGTGACATTTTTGCTGCTGCGGCAGCACAATCATAACCTTTGTTTCCATGTTTTCCTCCACTCCTTTCAATAGACTGTTGATAATTATCATCAGTTAATAAACACAAAACTATAGGACAAGTAGCTCTTAAATTTAAATCTTTTATACCGTCAAAAACAGATTGAGAAATAAATTTAAAATGAGATGTTTCACCTCTAATAATACTACCAATTGCTATTATGGCATCAAATTTTTTTGTTGAACTAATTTTTGAACAACCATAGACCAATTCAAAACTACCAGGAACGCTTAGTAATTCAATTTTTTCATCAGAAATACCAATTTCTCTAAAAAAATTGAAGGCTCCTTTTACAAGACGATCGATAATTTCAGAGTTCCATTCTGAGTATACTATAGCAAACCTTTTGTTTGATGCAGTTTTTAAAAACTCTAAATCTAGGGATTCTGGTTTATGCTGTGTAGACATAACTACTTAACTTGTTCCAATCTTATGTCAATTAAGTTGGCTTCATTTGATTTTGGATAATCATCCTTAATTTCCTGAAAAAACCTCTCTGCCTTATTAAACTGGTTTAATTCTTTAGAAAGATCACCCGCTTTTAATAAAATTATAGGTCTTACATAGCTATTCTCTGAATGTGATAATGCTGTTTCATAGTAATTTAATCCATCATCAAATTGATTGAGTTGAACAAAAGCATCACCAATTGTAGTATAACTTAAAGATTGTAAAATAGCATCATCAGAAGAAAAGTTTTCAAGTAGTTCAATTGATTCAGCATATTTTTTCAAATTGTAGTATGCCATTCCAGCAGAGTAGTATGAAATATTTGCTGCATCAGTTCCAGAATAATTTTCAATTATATCAAGAAAACCATATTTGCCATCAGCACCATACAATGATAAGTTAAGTAAAGAATCTTTAGACTCTTCACTACTCATTCCCATATCAAAATACTTTTGGGCAGTAAAGATTTCTAAATTACTTTCGACTGTTTTGGGTTGAAAAACAAACTTATCATATGCAAAATAAAATGAAAAAAGAACTAAAATTGAAAGAATTGATCCAATAATATAGTTTTGATATTTATTTACAAAAGTTTCAGTCTTTGATGCTCCTTCATCTAATGAATCAAAAACTTGCTTAGTAGATTCAATATTTTTTTGAATAACAGTGGACCTACTTTTTTTTGCTCTTTTTTTATACGTAGCCATAATTACCTGGCAAAAATAAAATTTTATACGAATCAAACATGATAATTAGTTAATTATTTTATATAATTTGCAAGATTAATCAGCTGATTGTGATTTCAATATATCTAAAAAAAATTTCTATAATAAACTACAAAAACTTATTCGATAAAGAATACGAATTAGACCCAAAAATCAACTGTTTTGTTGGAAATAATGGAGTAGGAAAAACAAATATTCTTGACTCTATATATCATTTAGCTTTAGGTAAAAGTTATTTTAAATTAAAAAATGACCAAATTATAAATCATAAAAAAGATTATATGGTAATTGATGGAATTTTCAATCTTAATGAAAAGAAAGAAAATATTGTATGTAGCATAAAAAGAGGTCAAAAAAAAGTTTTAAAAAGAAATGGTAAGCCATATAAAAAATTTTCAAACCATATTGGACTTATACCTGTTGTATTAATTTCTCCATATGATAATGACTTGATAAATGATGGTAGCAATGAAAGAAGAAAATTTATAGATTCAATTATATCTCAAAATGACAGAAACTACCTTATAAATCTTATCTCATATTCAAAAGTTATTCAAAACAGAAATAAATTATTAAAACTTTATAATAAATCTGTTGATTTTGATTTAGATACAATAAAAGTTTATAATGATCAAATAGTTAAGTTATCAAAACCAATTTTTGAAGTTCGTAAAGCTTTTATTGATGAGTTTAAACCAATAATTATAAATAAGTACAATAAAATTTCAGATAATAAAGAAAAAATATCAATTAACTATAAAAGTGATTTATTAAATAATGAAATAGAAAGCTTAATTGAAAATTCTTTTCAAAAAGACACTATTCTTCAACATACAACTTTTGGATTACATAAAGATGATTTTATTTTTAACATAGATGATAATGCTTTAAAAAAATTTGGAAGTCAAGGTCAACAAAAATCCTTTTTAATAGCTTTAAAACTAGCCCAATTTGATTATCTTAAAAATAAAACTGGAAATTCTCCTGTTTTATTAATGGATGACATCTTTGACAAGTTAGATATTTTAAGAGTTAAAAGAATTGTTAATATTGTAAATTCAACTAATTTTGGACAGCTCTTTATCTCAGATACAGACAAAGATAGAGTTGAAAAAGTTTTATCAAGTTTAAATATATCATCAAAAATTTTTGATGTATGAAAAGAAATTATAAGTTAAAATCAATAAAGTCAATACTTGAAAATTTTGTAGATCAGGATAAGATATCCGATGGCATTTTTAATGTTAAAATTAAGCAAGCTTGGGAAAAAGCTGTTGAAAAAAAAATTTTAGATTATACAAAATCAATTTATATTAAGGGAGATGTTCTTTTTATTGAGGTTAGTAACCCAATATTAAAACAAGAAATACTTTATAGTAGACAGAAAGTAATCGACCTAATTAATGATGATTTAGGAAAAGAAATAATAAAAAAAATTGTTTTAAAGTAATATTTCTCTTCCTGAAAAGTGAAATTTAGCTTCTATTAAAGCGTTTTCATCACTATCAGAACCATGTACTGAGTTTTCACCTTTTGAAATTGCATATTTATTTCTAATCGTGCCCTTTTTAGCTGTTGCAGGGTCAGTATCACCAATTAAGTTTCTAAACTCTAATACTGCATTAGACTTTTCTAAAACAGCTGCTACAATTGGACTTCTGCTCATGTACTTTGTTAATTCATCAAAAAATGGTCTTTCTGAATGTATTGAATAGAAAGTTTTAGCTTCTTCAATGCTTAACTTAGTAAGTTTTAATGCTTTAATTTTAAAACCTGAATCAGAAATATCACTTAAAATATTTCCCACTAAACCTCTTTCAACAGCATCAGGTTTAATCATTATAAATGTTGTATTGGACATATATTTTTTTTGCAAACCTAATAAAAACAATCAAATGATTTGTTGTAAATTTCATATTAAATTATAACGTGATTAATATATCTTTAATTGGAACTGGTCGCTTATCATTTAATTTAATGAATGAGATTTTAGATAATAAATCTCTATCACTTAATCAGATTTACGGAAGATCAAAGTTTAGACCAAAAAATATAAGTGATCAAATTGAATATATCAAAGAAATAAAAAATTTAAAAAAAAGTGATTTTTATTTTATTGCAGTATCAGATATTGAAATAGAAACAATAAGTAATAAAATTAATTCCTATGATGGAATAGTAATTCATCTTTCAGGGAGCACTAATATCAATGTTTTATCAATTCATAAAAACCATGGTGTTTTTTATCCTCTTCAAACATTTAGTTATGATAGTAATTTATCTTTTAAGCAAATACCAATATTAATTGAGGCAAATTCAAAGATTAATCTTTCAAAAATTAAAAAACTAGCCGATATTTTTTCAAAAAAAGTATACAAGATGAATTCTAGCAAAAGACTAGTCTGTCACATATCTGCAACTATTGCAAATAATTTTTCAAATCATATGATAGTTAGTGCCGAAAAAATACTTGAAGAAAATAAAATTAATAAATCAATAATAAAACCACTTATTTTTGAAACTTTCAATAAATTAAATAAAATGTCTGCGAAAGATGCTCAAACCGGACCTGCATTAAGAAATGATTATATTACAATTGAAAAGCACGTGAAACAATTAGTTAACAGTGATTTTTTAGATTTATATAAAGAAGTAACAAAAAATATTAAATCCAATGAGTTATAAAGAAAAATTAAACGAGATAAAAAATTTTGTTTTTGATGTGGATGGTGTTTTTACAGATGGATCAATTGTTGTTGATTCAGATGGAAATGAACTAAGAATTTTTAGTACAAGAGATGGTATTGCTGTAAAACTGGCTAGTGATAAAGGATATAATATTTGTATAATAAGCGGTGGGAAAAATGAAGGAGTAAGAAAAAGATTAAATAGACTTGGTGTAAAAAATGTTTTTTTAGGAGTTGATGATAAAATAAAAGTATTTAATAATTATTTAAATAAAAATAATCTAAAATTAGATGAAACAACCTTCATGGGGGACGATCTTCCTGATATTAAAATCCTCAAAATGGTTGGATTATCTTGTTGTCCTAATGATGCTGCTCCTGAAGTAAGAGGTGTTGTAGATTATATATCAAATAAAAAAGGTGGTGATGGATGTGTAAGAGATATTATTGAACAAGTTTTAACAATACATGGGGAATGGAATTTAAATTGATTATATAATGAATAGCTGGAAAAAAGAATACTCAATTGTACTTTTATTAAATCTGCTTTATCTCATTATCTTTTTATTAATTATTTAAGATATGCATCAAGATGACTGGATAATACTAATTTCTACAATTTTATTTATAGTTATATATGGTGCATATAAGACTAGAAAAAATAAAAATATTCAATCTTTTTTAAAAGGGAATAATACTTCAAATTGGTTCACAATTGGGATTTCTGTAATGGCAACGCAAGCTAGTGCAATTACATTTTTATCAACACCTGGACAAGCTTATTATGATGGAATGGGATTCTTACAGTTTTATTTAGGTCTCCCACTTGCAATGATAATAATCTGTATGTTTTTTGTTCCTTTATACCACAAACTTAAAGTTTACACAGCATATGAGTTTTTGGAAAATAGATTTGATAGAAAAACTAGGACATTAGGGGCAATTTTATTCTTAATTCAAAGAGGTTTAGCAGCAGGTATAACAATTTTTGCTCCATCAATAATTCTTTCAACTGTTCTTGGAATTGATCTAAAAATTTTAAATTTTTTAGTTGGATTTTTGGTAATAGTATATACTGTAACTGGAGGTACAAAAGCTGTTAATATTACTCAAAAACAACAAATGTTTATTATTTTTTTGGGTCTATTTTTTGTTTTCTTCTTTTTAATTGAGAGGTATCCTGAGAATTTAACAGTTTCCAAATTTTTAGAATACTCAAGATCAAGTGAAAAGTTTAAAATACTAGATTTTTCTATTGATCCAAATAACAGATATACCTTTTGGAGCGGTATCACAGGAGGATTATTTTTGGCTCTATCATATTTTGGGACTGATCAAAGCCAAGTTCAAAGATATATTTCAGGTAAATCTGTAAAAGAAATTAGACTAGGTTTAATTTTTAATGGAATCTTTAAAATACCAATGCAATTTTTCATTCTTTTACTTGGTGTTATGGTATTCGTTTTTTTCGAATTTAATAAATCACCAGTGAACTACAACCCACAAGTAATATCTTATGCACAAAAAAACTATTCAAGCGATTTCAATAAAATCTTAAATGAATATGAAGACTTAACGTTTGAAAAAAGAAAGCTTCAACAAGGTTTTTTATCAAATGATGGAGATTTTCCAATTCAACTAAACTCAATACAAAAGAAAGAAAAAGAGTTGAGGACAAATGTAAAGGAATTAGTGTCAACAAATAATAATTCTATTGAGGAAAATGATAAAGATTATGTATTTCTTCATTTTATTTTAAATTACTTACCAAAAGGATTAATCGGACTATTAATAGCAGTAATAATTTGTGCTGCTATGTCATCAACAGCATCTGAATTAAATGCATTAGCAGCAACTACAACTATTGATTTATATAAAAGGAATCATCAAATAAAGAAATCTGAAAGACATTACTTGAGTGCCTCAAAATTCTTTACTGTAATGTGGGGTATTATAGCTATTGTCTTTGCAAGTTTTGGGACTTTATTTGAAAATTTAATACAACTTGTTAATATTATTGGCTCTATTTTCTATGGAACAATTTTGGGTATATTTCTAGTGGCATTTTTCTTTAAAAAAATAACATCAAACTCTGTGTTTTGGTCAGCCTGCTTATCGCAAATTATAATATTTATTATATTTTTTACAACAGACATAAGTTATTTATGGTTAAACTTTATTGGAGCTTTTATTACTGTTGTTTTATCAAATATTATTGAGCGTTTTAAATTAATTGTTTAGCCTTTCGTTTATAATTCTTAAAGTGTTGATACCATCTGGAATATTGCCTTTTAAGGCTAAATCATAGCCCTTTTTAGCATATTTCTTAGCTTTATTTATCTTCCCTGCTTTTTCATAGATTAAAGCTTTATATCTTAATTGCCAATATGGTAAGTCATCTGAGTCTTTAAATGCAATATCAATCCATTTTAATGCTTTATCTATATTTATATTTTCTTCAAAAAAATATATAGCAGCTTTTCTGTAGTCTGCAACACTAGGGTTACCATCCATGATTTCATTAATATTATTAAGCATTTTTTCTTTAGTTAAAACATCTATCACATAAATGGCAATTTTATTATCCCAGCTTAAATTAAAACTAGCACCTGCATTAGAAATATCTCCAAATGAAATTGTAAATGTTTCTACAGCAAAAGGTAAATCATAAAAATCACTAGAAACTCTTGCTTTTATAAGTGATTCATCAAAACTTTTTAATGATCCCCAAGCATCTGTTTTTTCATAAATTACAAGGTCTAATTTTGATTCTCTAGGAACAGAATATACGTGATATTCTCCTTTTTCTACAAGTTGATTGTTAATCTTCACATCATCAGAAAAAGAAATAGTTGTTGCCTGATTTGCTCCCGTTCTCCAAATCTGATTAAATGGAACTAAATTTCCAAATATAGTCCTACCCTTTTTGGATGGTCTCGAATAATCTAGATTTATATTAACTAGTCCAACTTTTTGAGAAACTTTAGCTCTTGGACTTGCAACTGGAGATTGCAATTGTGCATAAGAAAATTGAAATAATAAAAATGTAAAAAATAAAGAAGTAATTTTTTTCATGATTTTTGATTTTAAGATTTACTTTTACAAATATTATGAAAATTTTTAAAATTCACACCAAACAAAAACTACCAATTTCTGTTGATGAAGCCTGGAGTTTTTTATCAAACCCTAAAAACCTAAAAACTATCACACCAAGTGAAATGAATTTTAATATTATCGATTGTGATTTTAAGAAAGTTTATCCAGGTCAGATTATCATATATATTGTAACACCAATATTAAATATTCCAATTAAGTGGGTTACAGAAATTACTCATGTAGTTGATAAAAAATACTTTGTTGATGAGCAGAGATTTGGCCCTTATGAATTATGGCACCACAAACACTTTATAAGAGAAATTGAAGGTGGTATTGAAATGGAGGATATTATACATTATAAAATACCTTTCGGCCCACTTGGTGTTCTTGCAAATTACCTTTTTGTTCAAAAAAAACTTGGCTCGATATTTGTCTATAGAAGAAAAAAGTTAATTGAACTATTTGGTGATTTAAAATGAAAAATATCTTACTTATTGGTGGTTCCTACGGAATAGGTGCCTCACTTACTAAAATTATAGCAAATGATAATAATGTTATCGTAGCTTCAAGAACTAAGCCTCAAGATGAAATAAACAATGTTAAATACTTATCCTTTGATGCATTAAATGACGAAATTGATCAGAATGAACTTCCTGAAATCATTGATGGATTCGTATATTTTCCAGGCAGTATAAATTTAAGACCATTTAAAGGCTTAAGTATAGATTCATTCAAACAAGATTTAGAGATAAATGTTTTATCTCTAATTAAAGTTTTAAAATCTATTTTACCTAGACTTAGTTTATCTAATAATTCAAGTCTTGTTTTTTTAAGCACAGTTGCTGTCTCGCAAGGAATGCCATTTCATTCAAGTGTTGCAACTGCCAAAGGAGCAATTGAGGGACTTGCAAAATCTTTAGCTGCAGAATATGCTCCAAAAATGAGAGTTAATGTTATAGCTCCATCCATTGTAGACACTCCACTTGCAAACAGATTCTTAAATAATGAAATAAAAATTCAGAAGTCTGCAGAAAAACACCCACTTAACAGAGTTGGAAACAAGGAAGATATTGCTGAAATAATAAAATTTTTACTTTCTGATAAATCTTCATGGATGACTGGGCAAATACTTTCAGTTGATGGTGGTTTATCTACTTTAATCAAAAATTAATTACATGGTTATCTTTTGGTTTAGGAGAGATCTCAGGATTGATGATAATCATGCGTTATTTAGAGCGCTAAAATCTGGATTCGATGTTTTACCCATTTTTATATTTGATACTGATATAACTAATAAATTGAATAAAAATGATCATCGCATAAATTATATTAATAAAGTTATAAATGAATTAAATGATAAGCTTCTAACTAAAAAAAAGAAGATTAATACTTTTACTGGAAAACCAAAAGACATCATTAAGAAACTTATAAAAAAATTAAAAATTAAGGAGATTTATGTAAATAAAGATTATGAACCTTATGCACATGAAAGAGATAATGAAATAAAAGAAATTTGCGAAAAAAATAATGTTACTTATAATTCGTTTAA
Source organism: Cryomorphaceae bacterium (assembly GCA_003331885.1). Classification (GTDB taxonomy): domain Bacteria; phylum Bacteroidota; class Bacteroidia; order Flavobacteriales; family Flavobacteriaceae; genus Eutrophosalina. The sequence goes on from QOPZ01000011.1 coordinate 11,683, forward strand.
AGACCATGTAATTTTTGAAGAAGATGAAATAGTAAAAACGGATGGCACACCTTATGTAGTATACACCCCCTATTCTAAAAAATGGATTGAAAAATATAACTCAACTCAAACTAAGACATATAACTCAGAAAAATATCTTGAAAATTTAGTGGATTTTAATACAATTGAGATTGATAATTTTAAAAAATTTTTTAAAGAAAAAATTATTTTACCTGAGAATTATACTCTAAATAATGATTTAATCGATAAGTATGAGGATACAAGAAATTTTCCAGCGCTGGACAGTACATCAAGAATTGGTGTCAATTTAAGATTTGGCACCGTTAGCATAAGGAAAATTGTTAGAAAATCTTCTAGTAGATTAAATAATACATATTTAAAAGAGTTGATTTGGAGAGAATTTTTTATGCAAATTTTATGGCATTTTCCACATACAACTAAAAGATCATTTAAAGATAAGTATGAAAGGATTGAATGGAGAAATGATATGGAAGACTTTAAATTGTGGTGTGATGGTAAGACAGGATATCCAATAGTTGATGCAGGTATGAATCAGTTAAATGAAACTGGTTTCATGCACAATAGATTAAGAATGGTTGTTGGTAGTTTTTTATGTAAGCATTTATTAATTGACTGGAGGCTTGGTGAAAAATATTTTGCAGATAAACTTTTTGATTACGAACAAGCAAGCAATGTTGGAAATTGGCAATGGGTTGCTGGTTGTGGAGTAGACGCTGCTCCATACTTTAGGATTTTTAATCCAGAATCTCAACAAAAAAAGTTTGATAAGGATTTATTATATATTAAAAAGTGGATACCAAACTTCGAAGAAAACAATTATATTAAAAAAATTGTTGAACATAAATTTGCTAGAGAAAGATGTTTAAATACATATAAAAAGGCATTAAATAAATAATGGATATTTCAATTATTTTTCCAAACCAAATTTTTGAAAATTCTAAATTATTAGACGAATCCTCAAAAATATTTTTAATTGAAGAGTATTTATTTTTCAATCAATTTAATTTTCATAAGCAAAAAATTCTGTTTCATAGAATGACAATGAAATCTTATGAAAAATTCTTGAAAAAAAAGAAATTAGATGTTGTCTACATAGATTCCACAGAAAATATATCTGATATACGAGAATTTATTAGAAACTTAGATAAAAAGATCAAATCAATAAAAATTTATGATCCTGTTGATAATTGGTTGTCTAGAAGAATAAATGATTCTTGTGAAGAAAAAAATATTAAAATAGAAAATTATAATAATCCACTTTTTATAAATAATAATGAAGATTTGGAAACATTTTTTAGAAGTGATAAGAAGAAGTTTTTTCAAACATCATTTTATAAAAAACAAAGAGTAAAATTAGACATTATGATGATTGGAGATAAGCCTGAGGGCGGAAAGTGGACTTATGATGATCAAAACAGAGAAAAATATCCAAAAAACAAAATTCCACCCGAAATAGATTATCCAAAAAAAGACGATAATTATAATGAAGCCTTAAACTATTTAAATAATAATTATAAAAATAATTATGGTTTAATTGATGATGAGAATATTTATCCATATAATTTTCAGTTAGCTAAAAAATGGTTAGACGATTTTTTTATAACGAGATTTTATGAATTTGGACCCTACGAAGATGCTGTGGTTAAAGAAAAATCAATATTAAACCATAGTGTTTTATCACCACTTTTAAACACTGGATTAATCAACCCTAAAGAATTGATTAAAAGAACCATTAATTATCATTATGAAAATAAAATACCAATTAATTCAACTGAGGGATTTATAAGGCAAATTATTGGCTGGAGAGAGTTTATACGTGGCGTATATGTATGCAAAGGAACCGAGGAAAGAAATAAAAATTTTTGGAAGTTCAGTAGAAAAATTCCTAGTTCATTTTATAGTGCTACTACAGGTATTGATCCCGTTGATGACACAATTAATAAGATAAATAAATCTGGTTATGCAAACCACATTGAAAGACTTATGATTATTGGAAATTTTATGTTGTTATGCGAATTTGATCCAAATGAAGTGTATAGATGGTTTATGGAATTATTTATAGATTCATATGATTGGGTAATGGTTCCTAATGTTTATGGAATGAGTCAATTTGGTGATGGTGGATTGATGTCTACTAAACCATATATAAGTGGAAGTAGTTATATTTTAAAAATGAGTAATTATAAGAGAGGTGACTGGTGTATGATATGGGATTCTTTATTTTGGAATTTTATTGATAAACAAAGAGAGTTCTTTTTAACAAATCCAAGAATGAGAATGCTTGTAAGTTCATTTGACAGAATGGATATTGAAAAAAAAGAAAAATTAATTAATACAGCAAATAAATTTATATCTAATTTATGAGCTTAAATAATACTGAAATAGATAGAGTAATTGAGATGGCCTGGGAAGATAGAACATCTTTTGATGCAATAGAAAATCAATTTGGAATTACAGAAAAAGATGTAATAAAAATAATGAGAAAAAATCTCAAAAACTCAAGCTTTAAACTTTGGAGAAAAAGGGTAAGTGGAAGAAAAACAAAACATTTAAAAGTTTTAGAAAAACATAATATTAAAACTTTAAGATTTAAATGTTCTAGACAGAAAAATATATCAAATAATAAGATTACTTAAATCTTTCAATTGATGCTCCAATAGATTTGAGCCTATCATCAATATTTTCATAACCCCTATCGATTTGCTCAATATTATGTATGGTGCTTGTTCCATTTGCTGATAAAGCTGCAATTAACAATGATATACCTGCTCTAATATCTGGTGATGTCATTTTTGTTGCTTTAAGTTTGGATTTAAAAGCATGTCCAATTACAACTGCTCTATGCGGATCACATAATATGATTTTAGCACCCATATCAATTAGTTTGTCTACAAAGAATAATCTACTTTCAAACATTTTTTGATGAATCAACACACTTCCCTTAGCTTGGGTAGCTACAACTAATACAATGCTAATTAAATCAGGTGTAAAAAGAGGCCATGGACCGTCTGAAATAGTTAACACACTGCCATCTATATTATTTTGTATTTCATAACCATTATCATGAGCAGGAATTCTAATACTATTATTTTTTTTCTCAATTTGAATTCCAAGTTTAGAAAAAACATTAAGTATTTGATCCAATGATTTTAATTCAACACCTTCTATTGTAATATCACTTTTAGTTAATGCAGCTAAACCTATCCAACTGCCAATTTCAATAATATCAGGTTGAATTTTGTGATTACATCCACCTAAATCTTTTACACCATTAATTTTTAAAAGATTTGATCCTATACCGCTAATATTTCCACCCATATTATTAATCATTAGACATAATTGCTGAATATATGGTTCACAAGCAGCATTATATATGGTTGTCTCACCCTCAATTAGTGAAGCAGTCATTATAATGTTAGCAGTACCAGTTACAGAGGGTTGATCAAGTAAAATGTATGAGCCTTTTAATTTACCACTAACATTATATCTATAATTTTCTCTATCATATTGAAATTTAGCACCTAATTTAACTAAACCTTCAAAGTGCGTATCAAGCTTTCTTCTACCAATCTTATCACCACCTGGCTTAGGGACTGAAGCATTTCCAAACCTTGATAATAATGGACCAATTATCATAATAGAACCTCTAAGTCCTTTAGCCTTTTTCTCAAAGTCATTTGAATTAAGATAATTTAAGTCAATATCTTTAGCTTCAAAGGAATATTTATTTTGGTTTATTTTCTTTACAGAAACTCCTAATTCAATTAATAAATCTATTAGACGATTTACGTCAATAATATCTGGTATATTATCAATTATAACTGTTTTTTCAGTTAATAAAACAGCACAAATTACTTGAAGAGCTTCATTTTTAGCACCCTGAGGTTTTATTTTTCCAGATAGTTTTTTTCCACCTTTAACTTTAAAAGCTTCCATTATTTTCTTTTAAATTTTCTGAAAGGTTTTTTTCCTTTTTTTGAAGATTTAGAAAACTTTTTAGCAGAGAGAGATATAAGATCCTTTGAATCAGTTAGCGGTTTACTGTCTTTATTAATTTTAATTTTTCCATCAGAAAGCTCTAAAATATGATTAAATATAATTGAATCATCCACTGAATCTTTATTCCATTTTAAAAAACATTTCTTCATATGGTTAGCAATAACATAAATTAACTCAGTTTTCATTTCACCTTCATCCCAACCTGAAGCAACATCTATCATTTTTTTTATATTATTTCCATAAAATCTATATTTAGGATGATTCTGTGGATAATTTAATTTTTCAGGTTTTTCTTCATAAATTTCTTTAGATGGTTTAGTAAACGGAGAATCTACATCTAAATCAAATCCAGCCATTATAAAGAGCTGATCCCACAATTTATGTTGAAAGTCAGGCACATCTCTAAGATGAGGATTTAAATTCCCCATAACACCTATAATGGCTTTAGCCATTTTATTTCTTTCATTCTTATTTGGGCAATTTATAGCTTGATCAACCATTTTTTGAATATGTCTACCATACTCAGGAATGATTAAGCCTGTTCTTTCTGTATTATATTCTAAGGAATTTATCAAAATTATTTATTTGGTGCTAAAATTAAAGATTTTTTTACTACAAAGAAATTATTCCATCAATTTTAGACACATCTATATACTTATTAATTACTTCATCGGGGTTTTTCATATGTTTAATTATGGTAATACTAATATATTTTTTATTAGAAGACTCTTTTTTCGAAACTCTACACTTTTTTAAATCAAATTTTGATAATAAGTCTTCTATTTTATTTAATTCATTAAGAATAATAAATTTAAAAATATAATCAGAGGGCCATTTTTGATATTTTTTGAGATCATATCTTAATTTTTCATAGTCTTTTTTCGATGAATAATTCACATTTCAAATATACTAACAAATTATAGTTATATTTTTGTGTTAATTATTTCTATAATCAATGAAAAAAATATTAATAACTGGCGGTCCTGGAACTGGGAAAACCTCATTGGTTAACAAATTAAAAAAGAATGGATATTTATGTTCAGAGGAAATAGTTAGAGATTTAACCCTCAAGAAAAGAGATGAAGGTATTGATCAATACTTTTTAAAAGATCCATTAGCTTTCAGTATTAAATTATTTAATTTAAGGTTGAAAGAATATAATAAAAGCTTTAATTCAAATTTAATTATATACGATAGAGGACCAATCGATGTTTTAGCATATTTAAATTTTAAATCAATTGAAATACCAAAAGATTTAATTAATGATTCTAAAAAAATTAATTATGAATATTCTTTTATTTTAAATCCATGGAGAGATATTTACACTCAGGATAGTGTTCGATATGAATCATATGAAGAATGTGTATTAATACATGAATTTTTAATTAAAGAATATGAAAAATTTAAAATTAAACTAATAGTTGTTCCTAACGGAACTATTATCGAAAGGGTCAGGTTCATAAAAAAATTTTTAGATTAAATGAAAAGTCCATTAAACATATTATTCATGGGAACACCTGATTTTGCAGTTGAGAGTTTAGATTCAATTTACAGATCTAAACATAATTTATGTTGTGTTGTAACTTCAGAAGATAAAAGATCCGGCAGAGGTCTAAAGAATAATTCAAGTCCAGTTAAAGATTATTGTATTAGCAATAAGATTGATTTTATACAACCAAATGATTTTAAAAGCAATAATTTTTTAAATCAAATAAAAGAATATGATCCAGATATAATTGTTGTTGTAGCTTTTAAAATCTTACCAAAGGAAGTCTGGTCAATTCCCTCAATTGGCACAGTTAACATCCATGCCTCGCTATTACCTAACTTAAGAGGAGCAGCACCAATTAATTGGGCTATAATTAATGGATTAAAAAAAACAGGTTTAACTAGTTTTTATATCAATCAAGGGATTGATACTGGAGATATAATCCTTCAAAAAGAGATTGAGATAAATGAAGATGATAATTTTGGAAGCCTTTATGAAAAGTTAAAGAAAAAAACAGGAAATTTTATTTTAACAACTTTAGAATGTATTAATAATGGGGTTAGAAAATCGCAATTAGTTACAACCAAGGTCTTAAGTGCACCAAAATTAAATAAAGAGAATACTAGAATAAATTGGTCTAATAGCGGAACTGATATTTGCAATCAAATCAAAGGATTATCCCCCATTCCAGGTGCATGGAGTACATTGAAACAATCTAAAAGGAATATTAAAATTTATGATGCTATATTTCATAAATCAGTTAATAATAAAGAGTGTGGTGAAATGTTTGTGTTTGATAAAAATAAATTAATGGTCATTGTTAATGATGGATTAATTGAAATAAAAGAGTTGCAAATTGGGGGAAAGAAAAAAATTAATGCAAATGATTTTATAAACGGAATGAAAGAAAAAACTATAAAACTTATTTAGTTGAATAAAGGTAAAATACTTGTTTCAAATTTTACTTTGTTAAATGATCTTGAATTTAATAAAGCTGTAATAATTATGGTTAAAGATGACCATGAAGGATCAATTGGATTTGTTTTGAATAAAAAAACTAAATATTTACTTTCAGACTTGAATGAATCCTGTAAGGGTTTAAAAATTCCAGTCTATGAAGGTGGACCTGTTATGATGGATTCTCTACATTTTATTCATATGAAAACTAGTTTATTAAATGATAGCATTAAAATTACTGAAGATTTGTACTGGGGAATAAATTATAATAATGCTGTTAACTTATTAAAACAACAGAAAATTAAGAAAACTGAAATTAAATTTTTTATTGGATATTCAGGTTGGGAAAAAAATCAATTAAAATCCGAAATAGAGGAAAACTCATGGCTGATATCGTCTAAATTTAAAAACAAAGATATTCTAAATACTGAAAATGAATTCTGGAAATCAAAATTGAATGAATTTGGAGAGTACTATAAAATCTGGTCAAATTCACCAGATAATCCTAACTTAAATTAATGTGATTATTTAACAGGTTTAATATTTTTAATGATATTGAATTTGAATAATATTTGTTTCTGTAATTTGTAACTGAAAATAATCCTTGAATAATATTTGTCCCAAAAATTTCGTCTGATTTAGTTAAATCAAAAGTAGAAATATCTTCCTCAAAAACTTCAAATGAATTTAGCCTTAAAATATTTATTAAATTTTTTCTCATTACTCCATTTAAACATCCTGAACTTAACTTGGGTGTATAAATTTTACCCTGATTAACAGCGAAAATATTAGAATTTATAAACTCGACAACCATTTTGTTCTTGTTCAGTAGAATACAATTTTCTAATCCGTTTTCGTTCGAATAAATAGAAGCAACTACATTAATAATTTTATTATTAGATTTTATTGATGAAATCAATTGATTATCTAAATAGAAGTCTTTAAACAAATCAACCTTGTAATCTCCATTGTTTAAAATATAGTTTGATTCTCTAACTTCTTCGGATGAAATAATAAAAGATGAAGTATTAGACTCAGGTCTATATTTTCCAGATGAATACCTAAAAACTGTAATTCTAACTCTTGAATTACCAGTTAAGGATTTTTTTTGATGGATTTTAATAATATTTTCTTTTAAAAATTCAGGCGTGTAAGTTTCAGGAATATCTAACCTAATTATCCTCATTGAAGACATTAATCTAAAATAATGGTCTTCCCAGAAAAGAATTTTATTATTAACTATTTTGAGTGTTTCAAAAACGGCATCTCCATAAAGAAATCCACGATTGTTTGAAAGTTGATCTGATTCATCTAGAATTTTTCCGTTAAAATTGATCATCATTTAATTTAGGAAGATCCAAGAACCTGTTTTAAATCAGCTATTTGGCTTTCCCATAACATTTTCGATTCATCAACTTCATCCTCATCAGAAAAATCAGTAATAATTAGAGATGCATCTTTAGTAAGTTCATCAACAACAATTCTTATTTCAAAGAAGGAGTTGTCTTCATTTTCTAACCATTTAAACTTTACAAATTGATTGTTTTTTGATGAAATTAATTCTGCTTTTTCCTCTGATCCATCCCAAAAAAATGAGAAAATTTTTCCTCTAGAGTTTACATCATCAGCAAACCATTCAGTTAAACTTGAAGCACTAGAAATATATTGATATAACATATTTGGTGAAGCTTGGATAGGAAATTCTAATTCGTATTTAACTTTATCTGACATCTCTGAGCAATATATATATTAAAATCGATCTTAAAAAGAAAAATTTTTTTTTTTTTCTTTCAAGTTTGACCCTAGTTATTTAGTTTATATATTTGACGCGCATTTTGGCGAGGTAGCTCAGGTGGTTAGAGCGTCGGATTCATAACCCGGAGGTCGGGAGTTCAAGTCTCCCCCTCGCTACTTTTTTAAAAAAATTTCTGTAAAATTCTCAATATCAAAAATCTCTTCTTTTCCAGAAACCATATTTCTAACTTTCACAATATTTTTTTCATTTTCTGACTCACCATAAATTATTACATGCTTAAAATCATTTTTATCTGAGTATGCAAATTGTTTAGAAAGTTTAATATTATCCGGATAAACAAATATCTTTCTGCCAGCTAATCTTAATTGATTAATATTCTTAGCAATATTAGAAATGTATTTACTACCAAAATTAATCACCAAAATATCATTTCCAATAGTAATGTTTTTAGGAAATAAATCATTCTTTTCAAGAATTAAATATATTCTTTCAAGGCCAAATGAAATCCCAATACCAGAATTATCTTTCAGGTTAAAAGCTTCAGTTAAATCTTCGTATCTACCGCCTGCTCCAATAGATCCAATTTCGGACATAGAATCCATTGAAACTTCATAAATTAATCCTGTATAATATTCCAATCCCCTAGCAAGAGATAAATCAAAATCTATTTCTACTAAATCTTTGTTCTTTTCAATCAAATCAATAAGTAATTCTAATTCATTAATTAAATCCTTATCATTTTCACTTAAATAATCATTTTTTAAAACTTCTAAATAATTTTGAGCTGATGATTTTTTAATTATTAATTCGAATAGTTTATCAATTTCATTATTTATTTGAAATTTAGATTTAAACTCATTTTTTACGTTCTCAATTCCAATCTTATCAATTTTATCTAAAAGAATTATAAATTCATTAAAATTATCTTTAATTCCTATTTTCTTAGCAATTGCATTTAATACTTTTCTGTGGTTAATTCGTACTCTTACATTGTCTAATTTTAACTTTTTAAAAACATCTGAAAAAAGCTGAAGCATTTCATATTCAAGTAGAATAGAATTGGAACCAACAACATCAGCATCACATTGAGTAAACTCTTGAAATCTTCCTTTTTGGGGTCGATCTGCTCTCCATACATTTTGAATTTGAAATCTTTTGAATGGAAAAGAAATTTCGTTTTGATGTTGAGAAACATACCTGGCAAGTGGAACTGTTAAATCAAATCTTAGACCTTTTTCAGAGATAGATGATATAAAATCATTAAATTTTTCATTGTTAAAAGAATTTATATCAGCTTTTCTAATCTTTTCACCAGAATTAATAATATTAAAAATGAATTTATCACCCTCTGAACCATATTTTTGATATAAAGTTGATCTTTTTTCAATTGAGGGTGTTTCTATTTCATTATAGCCATAGCTTAAAAAAACTGATCTAATAATATTGATTATGTATCTTCTTCTTTGTAATGTTAGAGGATCAAAATCTCTAGTGCCTTTTGGATTTTTAGGTTTATTTGACATTGTTATATCAAATATCACCCTTTTTGAAAAAAATAAAAAATTAAGAGATTATTTTTGTTCTTTGATTACCTCAAATGGGAAATCAAAGCTAACTTCTCTGTGTAATCTTATTTTAGCAGAGTAGCTACCAGTCTTTTTAATATTTGAAGATAATTGAATATATTTTTTTTCAATTTCTATTCCATTATCACTTAAGCCTTTTGAGATATCAGAGTTAGTAATTGAACCAAAAAGTTTTTCTCCTTCAACAGATTTAGCTTTTAGTTTAAGATCTAATTTTTCTAATTTTTTAACAATTTTATTAGCATCACTAATGGCTTCTTTTTGTTTATTTTGTGATTGTTTAATTTTTTCTGCTAAAACCTTTTTATTTGATTCAGTTGCAAGCATTGCAAGTCCATTAGGAATTAAAAAGTTTCTACCAAAACCATTTTTAACTTTAACGACATCATCTTTGAAGCCTAAATTTTCAACATCTTCTTTTAAAATCAATTCCATAATTATTTTAATAAATCAGCCTGATAAGGTAGTAGGGCTAAATGCCTAGCTCTTTTAATTGCTGTAGATACTTTTCTTTGAAATTTTAGAGATGTTCCTGTTAGTCTTCTTGGAAGTATTTTACCCTGTTCGTTAATAAATTTTAATAAATAATCAGGGTCTTTGTAATCAATATATTTGATACCTAATCTTTTAAATCTACAATACTTTTTTCTGTTTTTTGTAGATATATCAAGTGGTGTCAAATATCTAATCTCACCTTGATTTGAATTTAAATTTATTTCAGCCATTATGCTTTTTGCTTTTTAAGTTTATTTCTTCTTTTCACAGCCCAATTATTGGCATCTTTATCTAAAGTTACATTTAAATATCTCATAATTCTTTCATCTCTCTTTAACTCTGTCTCATATAAATCGATAACATTTAAATCAGAATCGTATTCAAAATCAATTAAAGCATAAAAACCACTGAGTTTTTTCTGAATTGAGTATGCA
>QOPZ01000012.1 GCA_003331885.1 Cryomorphaceae bacterium
AAATAAAAAAGAATTAATAAAAATTAAAAAAGAAACAAACTCCCCTGGAGTTACTATAATTCCATTAAAAATATTTATTAATGACAATGGTTTTGCTAAAGTTCAGATTTGTATAGCTAAAGGAAAAAGGAATTATGATAAAAGGGAAACGATTAAAAAGAGGGAAGCAAAAGTCAAAATTAGTAGAATATTAAAAAGAAATTAAATTTTATTCTTTAGCATTGGTACAAAATTAAATTTTCCATATTTATATTTTTTAAATTTTTCTTTTTCTATCCTTTCAATTACTGTCATTTCTTGACTTTTGTTTCCAATAGGGATTACCATTTTTCCGCCGAATTTTAATTGTTTTAATAGGTTTTTTGGAATTTCAGAGGCACCCGCAGTAACTAATATTTTATCAAATGGTCCAAATTCTGGCAAACCAAGATAACCATCTCCCCAAACTATTTTTTTGGGTTGAAAACTTAACATTGATAAAATTTTTTTAGATTTCTTATGTAAATTAAAAATCCTTTCAATTGTGTAAACTTCTGCTTTTAGGTAAATTAATATTGATGTTTGATATGCAGATCCTGTTCCTATTTCTAAAATTTTATCACCAGATTTAATTTTAAGTAATTCTGTTTGAAGCGCAACCGTATATGGTTGTGATATTGTTTGATTTGATAAAATTGGAAAAGCTTTATCATCATATGCAAATGATTGAAAATCACTATCCATAAAAAAATGACGAGGAATATTAAGTATGGCATTTAAAACTTTTTTATCAGTTATCCCTTTCGAAATCAATGTTTCAACTAACCTTTTTCTTTTTCCTTTATGTATAGGTAAATCAATCAAAAAATAATTTTTTAGACACAATTAAATATATGTAAATTTGAATAATATGATTAATGTTGGAATTGTTGGTGTTGGGCATTTAGGTGAGATACATTTAAAACTAATTTTATCATCAAAATATTTTAATCTTGTTGGTTTTTATGAAACCGATAAAAAAAGATCTTCTCACATTTCAAATGAGTATAATGTATTATGTTATGACAATCTTTTAACCCTTACTGATTTAGTAGATGCTGTTGTTATATCTACTCCTACCTATTTTCATTATGAAATCGCTAAGTTTTTTTTAGAAAAAAAAATACATGTTTTTATTGAAAAACCAATAACAACAAACGTTAAACAAGCAAATGAATTAATTACAATTAAAAATAAATTTAAACTGGTTGGTCAAGTTGGTCATGTTGAAAGATTTAATGGAGCATTTTTAGAAGTTGAAAAATTATTAAACCCTATGTTTATCGAGAGTCATAGGCTATCATCATACCCTTCTAGAGGAACTGATGTTTCTGTTGTCCTAGATTTAATGATACATGATATTGATATTGTTTTGTCAATTGTTGATTCAAAAGTAGTTAATTTATCAGCAAATGGAACAAAGATTATTAGTAATAGTCCTGATATAGCAAACGCAAGAATTGAATTTGAAAATGGCTGTGTTGCAAATTTAACTGCAAGCAGATTGTCATTAAAAAAAATGAGAAAAATGAGGATTTTTCAAAGTGATTCATACATTTCAATTGATTTTGATAAAAGTAAATCAGAAATTGTAAACATTTTAGATTATGATAAAAAAAACAAATACGCAATGACTATTCATAACAACGATGGAGTTGAAAAAGAAATTAAAATAAAAACTTATGATAATTTACAAGTAAATGCAATTGTTAAAGAACATCAAGATTTTGCTAGGTCAATTATCGAAAATAAAAAACCTAAAGTTTCTTTTGAAACCGGAAGAAATGCTTTAGAATTAGCCTTTAAAATATTAGATGAAATCAATAAAAAATAAGTTATCAGAAATTAAGAGTAAAATTGATGAAAAAGTAACTGTGGTTGCAGTTTCAAAAACTAAACCTATTGATGATATTTTAAAGCTTTATGAAGATGGACATTTTGATTTTGGGGAAAACAAAGTTCAAGAGTTAATTGTTAAAAATAAAGAATTGCCTAAAGACATTAAGTGGCATATGATTGGTCATTTACAAAGAAACAAGGTTAAACAAATAATTTCTTTCATTCATTTAATACATTCAGTGGATTCAATCAGAGTTTTAAATAAAATAAATGACGAGGCAAAAAAAATTAACAGAAAAGTGAATGTTTTGTTACAGGTTAAAATTTCTGAAAATGATTTAAAATATGGTTTTGACTTAAATGAAGTTCAAAATTTATTAGAAAATGATTTTTTAAAAAAATATGATTTTGTTAATGTTTTAGGATTAATGGGTATGGCTTCTTTTACACAAAACAACAACATAATCAATGATGAGTTTAAAGCATTAAATTCTATTTACTCTAAATTTAAAAAAACATACAATTTTACTACTCTTTCAATTGGAATGAGCGGAGATTATGAATTAGCTCTTAAAAACAATTCTAATATGCTAAGATTGGGTAGTATTATCTTTGGACATAGAAGTTAGTATGTATGCCGTTATTGACATAGAAACAAGTGGAGGAAAATTTAATGAAGAAAAAATAATTGAAATAGCAATAATAATATTTGATGGAAAAAAAATTAAAGAAACTTTTTCTAGATTAATTAATCCAGGTCTAAAAGTTGATTATTATGTTCAAAAACTAACAGGTATTAAATCTTCAGACCTAAAAAATAAAAATTTTTTTAAAAAACATGCAAAGAGGATATATGAGCTAATTAATGGTAAAATAATAATTGGTCATAATGTTGAATATGATTATAGAGTTTTAAAAAATGAGCTTAAAGCATGTAAAATAGAATTATCTGAAAAATCAATTTGTACCATTGAATTATGTAAAATGAAATATAAAGATTTAGATTTTTATAATTTAAATTTTCTTTCTAAACACTTTGGTATTGAATTGAATAATCACCATAGAGCATTAGATGATGCTAAAGCAACTTTAAGTTTATTTAAAATCTTAAATAATGGGTAATTATTTAATAAGTATTTCAGGGCCGACAGCTATTGGAAAAACAACCTTATCAATTAATTTAGCGAAAGAATTAAATACTGAAATCATTTCGTTTGACTCAAGACAGTTCTATAAAGAAATGTCAATTGGCACAGCTGTTCCCAATAAACTTGAACTAGATGAAGTTAAACACCATTTTATACAACATAAATCAATCCATCACAGATATAATATTTCTACTTTTTCATCTGACGCTAAAAAGAAAATTAAAGAGTTATTTATAAAAAATAAAAATGTAATATTAGTTGGAGGTTCATACATGTATTTAAAATCAATTATTTATGGAATTGATGATATTCCTAAGGCTCCTGTTGAAATAAGAGATGAATTAAACACCAACTATAATAAAATTGGAATTGAACATCTTCAAAACCAACTTAAATTGCTTGATCCTGAATACTATCAAAAAGTTGATTTAAGCAATCATCGAAGATTAATTAGGGCATTAGAGGTTTGCTTGCATACAAAAAAACCTTTTTCTTCTTTCTTAAAAAGACCAAATAAAAAGAATTATAATCATATTTCAATTTCTTTAAAAATGGAAAGAGAAAAATTATATGAAAGAATAAACAACAGGGTTGACACAATGCTAAAAAATGGCTTGATTGAAGAAGTTAAAACCCTATATAGTCATCGTGAATTAAATACATTAAATACTATCGGATATAAAGAGTTGTTCAAATATTTTGGTGGATTTTGTACAAAGGATAAAGCAATTGATGAAATTAAAAAAAACACCAGAAGGTTTGCTAAGAAACAAATTACTTGGCTAAATAACAACGATGATCATTATTGGATTGATCCAGAAATATCAATTAATAAATTAAAAGATAAGTTAAACCAAGTAATTGGTTAGATTTTTTTGTATTCTATCTATTATATTTTTGTTCTTTGGCTCTAAAAATCTTTTACCTAAAAGTTTTTCATATAATTCAATATATCTTTTAGAAACCATTGATATAACATCTTCATTAATTTCAGGAATTAATTGATTTTGTAGTCCCCTGAAATTATTTAACATAAGCCACTCTCTAAAAAACTCTTTAGATAATTGTTTTTGCTTAAGACCTTTTTCTTGTAATTCTTCATATGAGTCAAAATAAAAATATCTTGAACTATCAGGAGTGTGTATTTCATCAATTAACGTAATAGTTCCATTTTGATCGTATCCAAATTCATATTTTGTATCAACAAGAATTAGACCTTGTTTATTAGCAATTTCACTTCCTCTTTTATATAACGACAAGCTTATCTCATAAATTTTATCATAATCTTCCTTCGATAATAATTTTTGTTTTATTATATCAGTTGGATTAATGTCTTGATCATGAAGTCCTTGATCAGCTTTAGTTGTGGGTGTTATAATTGGGAATTTAAATTTATCATTTTCTTTCAATCCATTTTGTATTTTATTCCCACAAATTTCTCTTTTACCACTATTATATTCTCTGAATGCATGTCCAGAAAGATATCCTCTTACAACCATTTCAACCTTTATTGGATTACATTTTTTTCCAATAGAAACATTAGGGTCTGGATTACTTATAAGCCAGTTAGGCACAATGTCACTTGTTTTGTTTAACATTTCAACTGCAATTTGATTTAAAATCTGTCCCTTATATGTTATTCCTTTTGGCATTATCACATCAAAAGCAGATATTCTATCACTAGCAATCATTACAAGAATGTTATTGTTTAAAGTATATACATCTCTTACCTTACCTTCGTATTTATTTAATTGATCTTTAAATACAAAATTTGATTTATTTAAAATGTTAATCATTTATCATTATTTTTAGAATAAGCATCAATAATGTTTCTAACAAGTTTATGTCTTATAACATCACTTCCATCCAAATATACAATTTCAACACCTTCAATTCCTTGTAGAACTACATTTGCTTCTTTAATTCCAGATTTACCTGAATTTGGAAGGTCAATTTGTCCAGGATCTCCGGTTATCATAAATTTTGCTTTTTTACCCATTCTTGTAAGAAACATTTTCATTTGATTTTGAGAAGTATTTTGCGCTTCATCTAAGATAACAAATGCGTTATCTAAAGTTCTGCCTCTCATATATGCTAATGGTGCAATCTCTATAATACCTCTCTTGATATAATCTTCAAGCTTATCATGAGGAATCATATCTTTTAAAGCATCATATAGTGGTTGCATGTAGGGATCAAGTTTATCTTTTAGGTCACCAGGTAAAAAACCAAGATTTTCTCCAGCTTCAACTGCTGGACGAGTTAAAATTATTCTTTTAACCTCTTTGTTTTTTAATGCTTTAACTGCTAATGCAACTCCTGTGTATGTCTTTCCAGTTCCAGCAGGACCAATTGCAAACACCATATCATTTTTTTCAAAGGCTTCTAGAATTTTTATTTGATTTAACGTGTGGGCTTTTATCTTTTTTTTATTAGTCCCATATAGAATAACTCTGCCGTTTTTGTTTTTCAATAACTTGTCTCCATTTCCTTTTATAATTTGAGATAATATGGACTCATTTAAATCTTCTTTATTTCTAAGAAAATAGACAATTGAATCTAAAACAATACAAATATTTAAAATATCTTTACTGTCACCTTGAATTAAAATTTTATCTGCATGAGGTTTGATTTTTAAATCTTTAAAGCTTTTTTTTAAATATTTTATTATATCTATTTCAGAATCATAAAAATCGGACGGGTGTAATTCCTTGATGTAATATTCAAATTTTTCCAAAAAATTCTAAATAGTTTTGTAATTCAGTAAATTTATATAAAATAATGTTATCATATAATTAATATATGTCAATAATTACCCTAACCACTGACTTTGGTATTAAAGATTTTAACGTCTCAATTTTTAAGGGATTATTGAACATTGAGCTTGATAAACCAAAAATAATTGATATATCTCATGAAATTTCTCCTTTTAATATTATTGAAGGTGCATATGTTATTAAAAATGCCTACAGAAATTTTCCAAGAGGATCAATTCACATTGTTGATATTGATTCTGAAAAAACGCCTGAACAAACTCATCTCGTTGTTGAAATGGATCAACATTTTTTTATTTGTGCAGATAATGGAATAACATCATTAATTTCAAATAATATTAAACCATCAAAAATAATTGAAATAAATATTAATAATAACATATCTATTTCATCAATTGAAACTTTTGTTAAAGTTGCTTCTCATATTTATAGAGGAGGTCATTTAAATTTAATTGGATCTGAAATATTTAATATTAAAGAGTTAATTGATTTAAAAACAGTAGTAAAGTCTAAAAATGAACTATTATGTAATGTAGTATACATTGATAATTATGGAAATGTTATAACCAATATTACAAAATCGTTTTTTGAAAAATTTTCCATGTCTAGATCTTTTACAATTAATGCTAGAAACATAAAGTTTAATAAAATTCATAATTCATATTCTGATGCAATTAATTTTGATAAAGAAAAAAAATATAGAGAGGAAGATGGTAAAAAAATTGCCCTATTTAATTCTTCAGGTTTTTTAGAGTTATCAATTTACAAAAGCAATCCTAAAACAAGTGGAGGAGCAAACACTTTATTTGGCTTAAACTATGGTGATACAATTTCGATTGTTTTTGTAGATTAAATGTTAATAAATAAATTTTATATTCCTCTACTTTTCGATATCTTTAAACTTATATGAAATTCATTATATCTTCTACAGAATTATTAAAAAATTTACAGATTCTAGGCTCTATTTTAAACACAAATAATACATTGCCTATTCTTGACAATTTTTTATTTGATATTGAGAATAATAATTTAACGATTACTTCATCTGATCTTGAAACTTCTTTGTCATCTAAAATTTCAATAGAGTCTTCTATTATTGTTAAGATTGCTATTCCTGCAAAATTATTAATAGATATACTAAAATCTCTCCCTGACCAACCATTAACTTTTTCATTGGAAAACAATATTCTTGAGATTAATTCTAATAATGGTAAATATGCACTTTCATACATGAATGGTGATGAATTTCCAAAATCAATTATTATCGAAGATGCTTCTGAGATAATATTTGATTCAAATGTTTTATTGAACATCATTAATTCAACAATATTTGCATCTGGAAACGACGATTTAAGACCTGTTATGTCAGGAGTTTTCTTTCAAATCACTTCCGAAAATGCATGTTTTGTAGCAACTGACGCACATAAATTAGTTAAATACATAAGAAATGATATCAAATCTGAATCTTCTGTAGAATTTATTGCACCTAATAAACCATTAAATATATTAAAATCGATTTTACCCGAAAAAAAGGCAGAGGTAAAAGTTTTTTACAACAAAACAAATGCCATTTTTAGTTTTTTAAACTTTACTTTAATATGTAGATTAATTGATGGTAAATTTCCAAACTATGAAGCTGTAATTCCAAAAGAAAATCCCAATATTTTAGAAATTGATAGAAATCAGTTGTTGAATTCAACAAAGAGAGCAAGTATTTTTTCAAGTAAAACTACAAATCAAGTAAAATTTAAAATAAAAGGTAATCTTCTTCAAATTTCAGCTGAAGATTTAGATTTTAATAATAAAGCTGAGGAGACACTTGAGTGTAATTATAATGGAGAAGATATTGCTATAGGTTTTAATTCAAGATTTATAATTGAAATGTTAAATAATTTATCATCTGAATTAGTTAAAGTAGAGTTGTCGTCTCCTAATCGTGCTGGATTAATATCTCCAATTAATCAAAACAACGAAAACAATCAAATTACAATGTTGGTTATGCCAATAATGTTAAGTTAATTATAGGTAATAATCAGTTCTTATAAAATTTGATTTTTTATTATCAATCAACTTTCTCAATATCTCTTTGTTTTTAGGATTATCTTTTGATGCAACAAAAGTTCTGATTGAGAAAGATCTTAATGCATCATGAACGCTTAATGTTGCAACGGCAGAATCCTTTCTACCGGTAAAGGGATATATGTCGGGGCCTCTTTGACAAGAACTATTTAAATTAACTCTACACACTAAATTAACTAGAGAATCTATTATTGGACCTAGCTTTTCTTCAGAATTACCAAATAAACTAACTTGCTGACCATAATTTGATTCAGCCATATAATCAATTGGAGAACTTATTTCTGAAAATGATATTATAGGAATTACTGGACCAAACTGTTCTTCTTTATAAACATCCATTGTTTTGTTTACAGGATATAAAACAGCAGGAAATACATAATTTTTACTTTTCTTACCTCCTTTTTTATTAATTATTTTAGCACCCTTACTTGTTGCATCATCTATTAAATCACTAATATATTTAGGTTTATTTGGCTCTGGTAATGGCGTTAACAATGTGTTTTCCCAAGGTAACCCAACTTTTAATGAATCAATTTTATTACAAAATTTATCTAAGAAATCTTTTTTAATTTTTTCATGTACATAAATAATTTTTATTGCAGTACATCTTTGACCATTATATGAAAGTGATCCATTAATACATTCATTAACAGTTAATTCTAAATCTGCATCATCCATAATTATTGCAGGATTTTTAGCTTCTAAACCTAGAACAAGTCTGAGTCTATTTTTTTGAGGATGTAGGTCTTGTAATGAAACTGCTGATGAACTATGACCAATTAATGCAAGTACATTTATTTTACCTGTTTTCATAATTGGTGATGCAATTTCTCTCCCTCTACCGAAAATAATATTAACTACACCGGGTGGAAATGACTTTTGGAATGCATCAAGTAACGGAGCAATTAGTAAAACACCATGTTTTGCAGGTTTGAAAATAGCCGTATTACCCATGATTATAGCTGGTATAAGAAGGGCAAATGTTTCATTTAGAGGATAGTTGTAAGGCCCAAGACATAAAACAACTCCAAGCGGCCCTCTCCTTATTAACGCCCTTACACCTGAATTATTATGAAATGATGCGCCATCTCTATCAATTTTTTTGTATTCAATAATTGTTTCATTTATGTAATCAACAGTTCTGTCAAATTCTTTTTCAGAATCTTTTAAATTCTTACCAATCTCCCACATTAATAATTTTACAATCTCCTCTCGCTTTATTTTCATTTGATCAACAAATTTTTGCATGCAATTTATTCTTTCATAAACTTTCATTGTTGGCCAATCTCCTGTGCCATTTGAATAAGCCTTGTCAGCTGATTCTAAAGCTTCTAATGCATGTTTTTCATCCATTTTAGGTGTTTTACCTAAAAGGGTATAATCATCATCATTATGTTCTGATAATAAAGTTGAAATAACATCTGTAAACTCACCTTTCCATTTACCAATCTTACCATTAATAAGAAATGTATCATGATAAATAGGCTCTTTGATTTTGAACTCTTCAGGTATATTATCTTTCATATATATTATTTTAATTTCTTCATATTACTCATGTTTTTTCTAAGAGAAATACCAATTTTTTCTATTCTGTGATTTTTGGTTTGATCATCATATTTAATAAGCAAATCTTTATCTGATTCATTTATCTCAGAAATTGAGCCTATATGATTCTTATTAATTTTTTTCATGAATTTAGTTAAAAGAGGTAAACATGATTTATTAAATAAATAACATCCATACTCAGCCGTATCTGAAATTATTCTATTCATTTCATATAATTTTTTTCTGGCTACAAGATTTGCTATTAAGGGAAGTTCATGAAGAGATTCATAGTATGCAGATTCATCAATTATACCATTTTTAACCATTGTTTCAAAAGCAAGCTCTACTCCAGACTTAACAAATGCAATCATTAAAATACCCTTTTTAAAAAAATCATCGTTTGATATTTCAATTTCTGATGCAGCTGTTTTTTCAAAATTTGTAACACCTGTCTCCTCTCTCCATTTTAGTAGATTATGGTCATTATTTTCCCAGTCTTTCATCATGTTTAAAGAGAAATTACCAGTTAATATGTCAGTCATGTGCTTATTAAATAATGGAGTCATGATTGTTTTTAATTCGTCAGACAATTTATGAGCTAGAAGCCTGGAATTATCATCTAATTTATTTATCATTCCTGTTATTCCATTATGTTTTAGCTCCTCAGTTATAGTCTCCCATCCATATTGAATTAATTTTGATGAGAATCCACTATCATATCCTAATTCTATCATTTTGTTGAAACATAAAATTGAACCAGTCTGTAAAACACCACACAATATAGTTTGTTCACCCATTAAATCAGATTTAACTTCGGCAACAAATGATGACTCTAAAACCCCTGCTTTATGACCGCCTGTAGAGACTGCATATGCTTTTGCAAATTCTAATCCTTCTCCATTTGGATCATTTTCAGGATGTACTGCAATTAAAGTTGGAACTCCAAATCCTCGCAAATATTCTTCTCTAACTTCCGTTCCTGGGCATTTAGGTGCAACCATAATTACTGTAATGTCTTTTCTTATTTTTACACCTTCTTCAACTATATTAAAACCATGTGAATATGACAAAATTGAATTTTCTTTCATTAATGGCATAGCTTGATTAACTACAGCTGTATGGTTTTTGTCTGGAGTTAAATTTATTACCATATCAGCTTGAGGAACTAATTCTTCAAATGTTCCAATTTTAAAATTATTTTTTGAAGCATTTAAAAAAGATTCTTTTTTATTAGATATTGAAGACTGCCTTAATACATATGAAATATCTAAGCCTGAATCTCTCATGTTAAGACCTTGATTTAAGCCTTGAGCACCACATCCAATAATTACAATTTTTTTATCAATCAACGTATTTATTCCATCAGAGAATTCTTCAGATTTCATAAATCTACATTTACTTAGCTGTGATTGTTTATCTTTTTTTGAAAGTGAATTAAAATAGTTATTCATTTTTATTAGATTTTAAAAATTTTGTTATCTCCATTGATTCCTTTGATACTGAAATTCTTCCAGATCTAACAAACTGAAGTAAACCATATTTTTTAAGTTTATTATAGAGCTCATCCGTTTCTTCTTTCCATCCTGTTTTTTCAATTACAAAATAGTCTGGCTTAACTGTAACAATATTGGCTCTGCTATCTTTTATAATATTTTGAATTTTTCTTTCTTTAAATAAAGATTTTGATTTTACCTTATAAAGAGCTGTTTGTAAATAAATAATCTCTTTATCAGTATGTGAAAAAGCAGCAATAACTTCAATTTGTTTTTCAATCTGTTTAATAATTTTTTTAATTTTTTCCTTATCTACTTTAACAACTATTATAAATCTGTGAATATTAGGAATTTCAGACTCAGAAGATGTAATGCTTCTTATATTTATATGTCTTTTTAAGAAAATAGCAGAAATTCTATTTAATAATCCAACATTATTTTCAGTATATATTGATATAGTATATTTTATTTCTTTCATTATTCTAATCTTACATCGGAAACTGACGAACCAGATGGTATCATTGGAAATACATTCTCTTCTTTTTCTATTATAACTTCTAATAAATATGGACCATTATATTTAATCATTTTTCTAACAGCATCGTCCAGATTTTCTCTTTTTTCTACCTTATTTGCTTCAATGAAATATCCTTTAGAAATAGCTACAAAATCAGGGTTTACCATCTCTGTTGAAGCATATCTTTTGTCAAAAAACAATTGCTGCCATTGTCTTACCATACCTAAGAAATTGTTGTTTAAAATAACAATTTTAACAGATGCTTTGGTTTGAAAAATTGTACCTAGTTCTTGAATTGTCATTTGAAACCCACCATCTCCAATTACTGCTATAACTTCCCTATTTTGATCACCTATTTTTGCTCCTAAAGCAGCTGGTAATGCAAAGCCCATAGTCCCAAGCCCCCCAGATGTAATATTTGATTTACTCAGGTTAAATTTTGTATATCTACAAGCAACCATTTGATGTTGACCAACATCAGTAACCAATATAGATTCGCCATTAGTATTAATGTTTATTGATTTAATAACTTCTGCCATTGATAATCCTCCCTCAGTTTTATTGTATTCTTTATCAATAACTTTCTCAAATTCTATATCATAAAAACTTTTGAATTTATCAAGCCATTTTTTATGTTTATTTGAATTAATAAAAGGTAATATTTCTTTTAGTGTAAATTTAACATTTCCTAATACTGCAACATCAGCAACTACATTTTTATTGACCTCTGCAGGATCAATTTCAAAGTGTATTATTTTAGCCTGCTTAGCATAAGTACTCAGATTTCCTGTAACTCTGTCGTCAAACCTCATTCCTATTGCTATTAAAACATCACATTCATTAGTTAAAACATTTGGGCCATAATTTCCGTGCATACCAACCATTCCAACATTTAATGGGTGATTTGTCGGAACAGCTGAAAGACCAAGAATAGTCCAAGCTGCAGGAATACCAGATTTCTCAATAAATTGTGTAAATTCTTTTTCTGCCTCACCTAATATTACACCTTGTCCCCATACAATAAATGGTTTCTTTGCTTTATTTATAATTTCCGCAGCATCTTTTAAAGACTTATTAGAAGTTTTTGGTACTGACAAATAACTTCTTATTTTTTTACATTTTTTGTAATTAAAGGAGTTTAACATCTCAAATTGAGCATCTTTTGTAATATCAATAAGTACTGGCCCAGGTCTTCCTGATTTAGCTATATAAAAAGCTTTTGCAAAAATTTCAGGAATTTCAGCAGCCTTTGTTATTTGATAACTCCATTTTGTTACTGGGGTTGATATTCCAATTATATCAGTTTCTTGAAAAGCATCAGATCCTAATAATGAGGAAGCAACTTGTCCAGTTATACACAACATAGGTGTTGAATCAATCTGTGCATCAGCAATTCCTGTTACTAAATTTGTAGCACCCGGTCCTGAGGTTGCTATAGCTACTCCTATTTTTCCAGATGTTCTTGCATATCCTTGGGCAGCATGTGTTGCGCCTTGTTCGTGTCTTGTCAAAATATGATGAATTTCTTTTTCAAACTTATACAGCTCATCATAAACAGGCATAATTGCTCCACCTGGATAACCAAACAAAATATCAACATTTTCTTTAATTAAACATCTTATTACAGCTTCTGCTCCTGAAATATTTTTCAAAACAATAAAATTAATCTGTTACACATCCGCTTGAGGCATTTGAAACTAATTTAGAATACTTATACAAAGTACCTGATTTAAATTTTAATTCAGGCTTAATCCATGATTTTTTTCTTTTAATAATTTCTTTATCACTAATTAAAACATTTATTTCATTTTTTTCAGCATCAATAATAATTTCATCATCATTTTCAATTAACGAAATTAGACCGCCTTCATAAGCTTCAGGTGAAATATGACCTACTACAAAACCATGAGTTCCTCCAGAAAATCTTCCGTCAGTTATTAATGCCACATCATTTCCTAATCCAGCACCCATAATAGCAGATGTAGGTTTCAGCATTTCTGGCATACCCGGACCACCCCTAGGACCTTCATACCTAATAACAATAACATCTCCTTTCGATATTTTATTGTTTTTAATTGCGTTATTTGCATCATTTTCACTGTTAAAAACATTTGCCTTACCTTTAAAAATCAAACCTTCTTTTCCAGTTATTTTAGCAACTGACCCTTCGGACGCTATGTTTCCGTATAAAATTCTAATATGACCTGATGATTTAATTGGATTACTTAAGGGTCTTATTACATCCTGATCAAAGTTTAAAGGTTTAATGTTTTTTAGGTTTTCACCAATTGATTTTCCAGTTACTGTTAAACAATCATCATGAATCATTTGATTATCCATCATAAACTTTAAGACTGCAGGAATTCCACCAATATTATGTAAATCCTCCATTAAATACTTGCCACTAGGTTTTAGATTTGCAAGAAATGGAGTTTCGTCAGAAATTTTTTGAAAGTCATCAATAGTAAAATTAATATTAGCTGTTTTACATATAGCAAGTATATGTAGGACCGCATTAGTTGATCCCCCTAATAATGTAATTAATCTTACTGCATTTTCGATTGATTTTCTTGTTATGATATCACTTGGTTTAATATCTTTATTTATTAGGTTTATTATAGAGGTTGCAATAATTGTTTTTTCATCAATTTTACTTTTACTTGTTGCAGGATTAGATGAGTTATATGGCAAAGACATTCCCATTGCTTCAATTGCTGAGGACATAGTATTAGCAGTATACATACCTCCACAAGCCCCTGGACCAGGACAAGCTTTACTTATAATATTATCATAGTCTTTGTCTGAAAGCTTTCCAGAAACTCTTTCTCCCCATGCTTCAAAAGCAGATACCACATCTAGTTTTTTTCCTTTATAACATCCAGCTGAAATTGTTCCACCGTAGACTAGAATTGAAGGTCTATCAAGTCTAATCATAGCCATTAATGCTCCAGGCATATTTTTATCGCAACCAACAACTGATATTAATGAATCATAAGACATTCCGTTTACAACAGATTCAATTGAATCTGCAATAATATCTCTTGATGGTAATGAATATTTCATTCCGTCAGTTCCCATTGAAATACCATCGCTAATACCTATTGTGTTGAATATTAAAGGAACAGCTAAGTCTCTATTTATTTTATTTTTTATTTGTAATGATAAATCATTAAGATGCATATTACATGGATTACCCTCATATCCAGTACTTGCAATTCCTATGAATGGTTTATTAAAATCATTTCCCTTTAAGCCAATTGCATGAAGCATAGCTTGTGCAGCTGGTTGTGAGCCTTTTTTAGTTATAACTTTACTGTACTTATTTAAACTCATTTGTAAAAAAAAACTCCATATAAATGGAGTGAAATGTAAATATAGTGTTTATCATAATAAAAGTATAAATTATCTTATTATATTGAAAAAATTAATTTCAAAATGTCAATTTCAAAATCTTCATTAAATATATTTATTAAACAAAAAGAATTTTTTGAATCTAAAGAAACTTTAGATGTTTCTTTTAGAATTAGATATTTAAAAAAACTTAAGCAAACAATTTATCAACATGAAGATGATATAATTAATGCTCTTAGTAATGATTTAGGAAAAAGTCTAGCTGAATCATATATGTCAGAAATTGCTATTGTTTATAATGAAATCAATTATGTTTTAAAGAATATTAGAAAATGGTGTAAAAGAAAAAAAATCTCATCTTCATTATTAAACTTTATTTCATCAGACTATATACTGCCCTCTCCCTACGGAGTTACTTTAAATATATCTCCTTGGAATTACCCCTTTCAATTGTCTATATCCCCTATTATTGGAGCTATATGTGCAGGAAATACAGTTGTTCTAAAACCATCAGAACACTCTCCAAACACAACGGAAATATTGAAGACTATTATTAAAAAATGTTTTATTAGTGGACATGTAGATGTTGTGACAGGTGGTCCAAAGATTGGTCAAGAGTTATTAACTCTAAATTGGGATTATATTTTTTTTACAGGAAGTACAGAAATTGGAAAAATTGTTGCGAAAGAAGCTGCAAAAACATTAACCCCTATGACTTTAGAGCTTGGGGGGAATAACCCTTGTGTGATTGATAAAAGTGCTTCTTTAAATATTGCTGCAAAAAGAATAGTTTGGGGAAAGTTTTTAAATTGTGGACAAACATGTATTGCTCCAAATTACTTAGCCGTTCATAGTGATATTAAAGAAGAGTTTTTGGCTAAACTTATTAATCAAGTTAAAGAATCATTTGGAAAAGATCCAATTGATAGTAAATTCTACTCAAAAATTATAAATGAAAATCATGTAGATAGATTGTCTAATTTGATTAAAGGTTATAAATTATTAAATGGAGGAAGTTTCGATAAATCCTTAAAGTTTTTCGAGCCAACAATTCTTGAAGTAAAATCTATAAAAGATAAAATATTAAAAGATGAAATCTTTGGACCAATTCTTCCTGTTGTTTCATATAGTTCTGAAATTGAGTTAAATAATATATTAAATGAGTATAAAAATCCATTAGCATTTTATGTGTTTTCAAATAATATTAATTATGCTAAAAAATTAATTAATAGATATTCATTCGGTGGAGGAGCAATTAATGACACAATTGGTCAAATCGTAAATAAAAAACTTCCATTTGGTGGTATTGGAAATTCAGGAATTGGAAAATATCATGGATATGAATCATTTAAAACTTTTAGTCATTTCAAACCTTACATTATAAAATCAAATATTTTTGATTTATCATTTAAGTACAAATTAAATGAAGATTCATTTTTATTTAGAACAACAAAAAAACTAATAAAATACATATCCATTTAATGAAAAAAGAGTTTGACAAAATAGTTAGAACTAGAAGATCTGTTAGGAAGTTTAAAAAAATAAACATTGATGAATCCGATGTAAAAGATAGTATTTTACATGCTTCATTAGCACCTAATAGTAGTAATTTACAGTTGTGGGAGTTTTATCATGTAACAAGTAGTGATTTAATGAAAAAAATTTCTAATGCTTGTTTTGATCAACCAGCTGCAAGAACAGCTAATCAATTTGTTGTTGTTGTTGTTAGAAAGGATTTATGGAAGTCCAGAAGGAAATTTAATTTAAAATACATTAAAAAAAGATCAAATGCTGATGAAAACAAAGGTTTAAAAAACAGAAGCATAGCAATTAAATATTATAAATACTTAATACCTACTGTTTATAAAGAATTTTATGGATTATTGGGTTATTTTAAGTACATAAATGCTTTAATTATTGGTTTGTTTAGACCTATTTACAGGCAAGTAAGAAATTCCGACATGCGCATTGTTGCCCATAAAAGCAGTGCTCTCGCTGCTCAAAACTTCATGCTAAGCATGACTTCAAAGGGTTATGACACGTGTCCTATGGAAGGTTTTGATTCTTTAATCGTAAAAAATACACTATCTCTTCCTTCTTCCTCAGAAATTAATATGATCATTAGTTGCGGAATAAGAGACATCAAGGGTGTGTATGGTGGTCAGATACGAGTGCCATTCGATAAAGTTTATTTTAAAAAATAAATATTTTAATTTTTAAATTTATTCAATCCATCAATTAGCCAATCATAATAAGTGTCCGTATCAGTGTATTGGATTGGTTTATTTAGAATATCTAGATTTGGAGATAATAACACGTAATAAGGTTGAGAGTTGTTTTGAAAATTTAATGTTTGAAATGCAGACCACTTTTCTCCTACTTTATCTAATATCTTTTCATTACCATTTTTATCTTTTAATAAAATAATTTCATCTCCATTTAGATTAGTCCTGTCATCTACATAAAGTGAAATTAAAACAAATTCATTATTAATTAAATCAAAAACTTTAGGAACCGACCAAGTATTTTCTTCAACTCTTCTACAGTTTGCACATGCCCATCCTGTAAAATCAAGCAGAATAGGCTTGTTATTAATTTTTGATTTATTTAACCCATCATTAAAATCCTTTACACAATCTAATCCTAAAGGACAGTTATTTGTATCATTATGTATAGAGTAAAATTCAGGTGGTAATAAACCGCTTAACAAAGATAAATTTGTAGACTTCGTAAACAATGAACTACCCATATATAATCCTATTAAAATAAAAGATAGTGATGATATAATGTATGAGGTTTTTCTTGATGTAATAATTAGGTACAGTCCACACGCTATAAATATTAAAACCCATATAGCAATAAAAACTTCTCTTTTTAGTATCCCCCATTCTTGAATAAGATCTACATTAGATAAAAACTTAAATGCTAATGCTAATTCCATAAAACCTAATATGACCTTTATGGTGTTGGTCCATGATCCAGATTTTGGAAGCTTATTAATTATGTTTGGGAAAAAGGCTAATAAAGTGAAAGGTATAGCCAATGCTACTCCAAAGCCTAGCATTCCATAGGTTAAATCAATTGCACCTCCATCTGAGGTAAGTGTTCCAACTAATAATGTCCCCAATATAGGTCCTGTACATGAAAATGATACTAAACACAAGGTTAATGACATAAAAAATGTTGATATTAAGCCTTTGTATAAATTTGATTTAGAATCTACTGTGTTTGACCATGAGGACGGCAATGTAATATCAAATAGGCCAAATAATGAAAGTGCAAAAGCTATAAAAATTGCAAAAAATATAAAATTTAATATTGGGCTTGTTGATATTTGATTTAGAATTTCAGGGTTAATATTTTCTAAGAAATAAAAAGGAAGACTTAACGATAAATATATTAGAACAATAAATAAACCATATGATGTTGAATAAAGTTTGGCTTTTTCATTTTTTGTTGAAAAAAAAGAAACTGTCAGCGGAATCATAGGAAAAACACATGGTGTCAGTAAAGCTAAAAATCCACCTAAAAGTCCAAGTATTAATATATTTAATCTTCTTGAAAAACTACTACTACTTTCACTAACATATTCATTTTTTATAAGCTCATAATTTCCAAGATCTAATTTTAAATCACTTTCAATTGAGGAATAGTCAAAAGAACTAACAGACTGCACTTCATTAGAAGATAAATTAAAAACAAGTTGAACATCTTGAAATATACACACTCTATCATCACAGACCTGATAGTATAAGTTTTGAATTATTAAATCATTATTGAAGCTTTCAAGTAAAACAATATCTTGAGTAAAAACTACATTATTAACAAAATATGATTGATCCATTTTAAATATAGGGTCGTATTTTGTTATTGGTTCAGGTTCTAAAACATTAGAAAATGATTTTAAAATAGAATTATCTTCAAAAATAAATTCTGTTGGAAGTGCACCTCCATCATCTAAGTTTTGAGAATATAAACGCCAATTATCTTCAATTTCAGCTTTTGTATTTAACTGAAAAGTAATATCATTAATTTTTTTAACTGATGTTGACCATTTCACTGGATCTTGTGAAAAAGAGAGCAAAGAAAATAAAGTAAATAATATTTTTAAACTGAGATTTTTAAACATTCACCATTAGTTTTAATTAACCTTTTATCAACTCTCATACCAATTATCCATAAAATCTGATTATTGGCATCTGTAAGGATCCATTTTTTTTGTTTATCAAAAATCGACAATTTTTCATCTTTAAAAAATTTACTAACCTTTTTTTTACCATTCATTCTGTAAGGATAAAAAAAATCTCCTGGATTAAATTTTCTTAAACGTAATGGCATTTCAACATCACTTTTAATAAATATTTTTTTTTTGGATGGCTCACTTGAAGTCATTGATTTTTCAATAGTTATACTGAAAGGATCAGTATTAATTCCCATATTAATATTATAAGTTTTAAAAATATTATTAGATATTTTTTTAATTAAAATTGAATCTCTGTCCGAAAGAATTTCATGAGTTTTGGATGAAATAATCTTACCACTTGAAGCTTTTAAAATCTTTAGTATTTCAGAATTTTTAAAAAAACCATATTTTCTAAATAAAATAAACTCAACAGATTTTAAATCAAGTCCATTCCATTTGTCTTTTTTTGACTTAATTATATCTTTTTGTAAGTATTCAAAATACTCATTTTCTATACTTTTCAAATACTTATTAATTTTTTCAGACTGTTTTTTAGACTCCCCAATTAAGTTTATAAAATTTATTTTGTAATTAGGATCTACTGCTTCCAGTTTTGGAATTAGAATATTTCTTATTCTATTTCTTAAGTAAACATTCTTAATATTTGTTTTATCTTCCCTCCATTCTAATTTATTTTCAGTAGCAAATTTTAAAATTTGTTCTTTTGTAAAAATTAATAATGGTCTTAAAATATTGTTATTAATTTCCTTAATTCCTGTAAAAACATTTGTTTTTTTTCCTCTATAAACGTTTATTAAAAGAGTTTCAATATTGTCATCTATATGATGAGCAGTAAAAATATGAGTAAATTTATTTTTTAAACTTAAGCTATTGAAATAATTATATCTAATTTCTCTTGCCTTTTCTTGAACTGAGTTTTTTTTAATTGATAAGTCGTAAACCATTGAATAAAAGTTTATTTTATTTTTTAGACAATAACTTTTTAAAAAAATTTCATCTAAATCACTATCAGGATTTCTTAATTTATAATTTAGATGTGCTACTGAAAAGTTTATTTTTGTTTTTCTAAGAAGTTCACACAACACGATACTATCTACTCCTCCACTAACACCAACAATAATATTGTGTTTAAGAGGTAAAATGTTTTTAATATGCTCTTTAAATTTTTTAAGCATATTTCAAATATACTATTTCAGTGATTTTATCATAGGTTCAGCCTTTAATAAACATTCATCATATTCGCTATCAGCATTTGATTTAAAAGTAATAGCACTGCCTACGCTGATATTAATTTTTTTATGCTTTTTAGAGTATATTATTGATCTAATAACAACATTAAAATCAAAATCCATGTTTGGCTTTATATATCCTACTGATCCACTGTAGAGACCTCTTTTTGTTGACTCATATTCATCAATTATTTTCATTGATTCGATTTTTGGTGCTCCAGTCATACTTCCCATTGGAAAAGTTGCCCTTATAATATGAGAAAACTTAGTATTTGGATTGATAATAGCTTTTATGCTAGAGACTAATTGGTGAACTCTTTTAAAAGTATTTAACTCATTAAGTTTTTTCACAATTACTGAACCTTTTTTTGCAATTTTTGACAAATCATTTCTGACTAGATCAACTATCATGTGGTTTTCTGACAATTCTTTTGGGCTTGATAAGAGTTTTTTAACATTTAGTTTATCTTCAGACTTACTAGCTCCTCTTTTCGCTGTCCCTTTAATTGGTTCACTAGTGATAATATTATCAATTTTCTTTAAAAACCTTTCAGGAGAAGATGAAATTAAAAACAAATCTTCATTTTTTAAAAAAGTACTCATTGGTGACTTTGTATATTCATTAAGTTTATTATATGTGCTGTAAGGATCAATAGTTTTATTGTCATTAAATATGTCAAAACAAAAATTCATTTCATAACAGTCCCCTCTCATTATTCTCTCTTTAATTTTTTTTACTTTATCTATATACTCATATTTAGTGTTTCTAAAAAAAAGCTCAATATTATTTTTTTCATTTTCATTTATGTAATTAGGAATGGAAATAATTTCATTCCAATCATTTATCAATGCATCTTTGTTTATTGAAGTAATAGTGGCAATATTATTTTTAATAAGCCAAATAGTTTTAGGTTGAAAGAAATATATATTTGGTAAGTCAAAGACATCAATATTGTTTTCATTTAATATTTCAATTTCATTTTTTAAATCATAAGTTAAAAAACCAAAAACCCAGTCATTTTTTTCTTTAATATAATTGTCTAGCTTGTTTAA
Source organism: Cryomorphaceae bacterium (assembly GCA_003331885.1). GTDB lineage: Bacteria > Bacteroidota > Bacteroidia > Flavobacteriales > Flavobacteriaceae > Eutrophosalina. The sequence goes on from QOPZ01000012.1 coordinate 21,251, forward strand.
TGAATTGTTTATTGACTTAATGCTAGATAGTTTATCATAAGCAATTATAGCATCATACGTGTCAGAAAAATTATTTGAATTTAAAAGGATAAAATTGCTTTTTTTCTTTGATAATGATATAGCTTTTTTTATGAATTTGTCCTTATCAGAAAGCTTGTATGACTTAGAAAATCTTTTCAATACATAAATTTAATTAATATTAGATTTCATTATAATCTTTTGACATTAAATTATCACATTTTATATGGTATATTTGAAAAAAAAACAATGAATTTAAGTGGTGATGCAGAAAGTTTATTAAAAAAGCTTATTTCCATAAAATCTTTTTCTTTCTATGAAGATAAAACTGCTGACTACATTCAGGATTGGTTAACGAAAAGA
>QOPZ01000013.1 GCA_003331885.1 Cryomorphaceae bacterium
TAATATTATCTCTGTGAACCTTAGCTAAAATAGAAGCTGCAGCTATACTCTGAAACTTATCATCACCTTTTACAATACATTCAAATCTAATTTTATTATTAGTCTTGAATCTATTTCCATCTATTAAAATATAATCAGGTTTTTTATTCAATTTAGATATAGCCTTATTCATTGCTAAAAAAGTAGATTCAAGGATATTTATTGTATCTATAGTTTTATTTGATATATCTATAATTGCATAAGCAACTGAAATATTTACTATTTCTTTAAACAACTTCAATCTAGTTGGTTTATTAATTTTTTTTGAATCTCTTATCTCGTTATTTACATAATTTTTTGGCAGAATAACTGCAGCCGCAGTCACAGGACCAGCCAGACTTCCTCTACCAGCTTCATCAATTCCACAAACAAAAAGATCATTATTGAAGACTTTTAACATATAGTAATCAATTTAATGTATAAATTATTTTAAATCAATAACTTTAATAAAAATAATGAGACATTTTATTTTATTAATCTGCATTTCTAATTCTTTTTTTAGTTTTTCTCAGGATATTCCAACTAATAACGATTCAAATTCACTTGGTTTTTTTAATAAGGTTAAGGATAGTATGTCTATAGAAAATTTTCAATTTGATGTTAAGAAGCTAAAATACTATGGGATTAATAATGATACTGTTCTAATTGACACATCATTAACAGTAAAAAAATTCTATAAATTTAATTATAGAAAAAAAGACAATTTTGAATTATTAAAGCCTAATAATGTTGGTCAAGTTTATAATAAATTATCCTTAAATAAATATGAAACTATATTTACAAGAATTGGATATAATGCAAACAGTTCAATTTTGATAAATCAAAATGATTATAAGTTTTATAATGTAGCATACCCTGTAACCGAACTTTTTTTTAAATCTGTTTTTTCTCAAGGTCAACTTACGGATGCTTTATTTACAACTAATATTAATGAAAAAATAAATTTATCATTAGCTTTTAAAGCTTTAAGAAGTTTAGGAAAATATCAGAATAGTTTATCTGGCTCAAAACAATTTAGATTTTCATTTTCATTTTCAAATGAAAAGTTTGATTCAAAGATTTTTTTTGTAAGTCAAAAACTAGAAAAACATGAAAATGGAGGATTAAATAGCACATCATTAATTGATTTTGAATCTGGAGATGATGAGTTTAAAGAGAGGTCAAAGTTGAATGTTAATTTTGAAGATGCCATAAATATTTATCAAACTAGAAACTTTTACTTTGACAACAAGTTTACCTTAATCAATAAAAATGATAATTTAGTTTTTATTGGATACAATTTAAATTATGAAACTACTAATAATAAATTTCAGCAGGATCAAGCAAGTTTTCTTTATGGTCCAATAGATTCTGGAAAAAATGAAATTAATGATCATTACAAATTTCGTTCATTAAAAAACACCTTGTCTTTAAATACAAATACTAAATTTTTTAATGATTTAAGTTTTAGTTTTATAAACTACAATTATAATTTTTTTAGTGTAAATGACGTATTAGAAAAATTAGATGGGGAAAATAATAATCTTTTTTCAGGAAATTTATCTAAAATATTTGGCAATTTTAAAATACATTTTAACATTAATCAAAAAATTTCAGGAGAAAGAATTGGAAATAAATATAATTTTAATCTATCATCATATGCGAAAGAAAAATTTAATTATGAAATAAATTTTAAACTTAAGCAATCGCATCCAGGTTTGATATATGATATTTATGACAGTGACTATTCTGAAATTAATTTTACTACCAGAAATAAATTATCTGAGACCAAATCACTTAATTTAAAATTAAAAAAAGAAAACTTAGGGACTTTAGATATAAGTTTTTCAAATATTATTAATCATTTTTATTTAACAATAAACAATGATCAACAAAGCAAATTAATACCTCGAGTAAATCAGTTTAGTGATGATATTAATTACATAAAATTAAAGTATAATAAAGAACTTAAGTTTGGAAGCTTCTCATTAGATAACTCAATTTTATTTCAAAATGTTACTCAAAGTCAAGAAGTAATAAATCTCCCTAAATTACTGATAAGAAATACCTTATATCTTTCTGAAAAAATATTTAATAATGTTTTAGATATTCAAACTGGAATAAGTTTAAAGATTTTTTCTAAGTTTTATGCTGATGAATATAATCCATTACTTTCTACTTTTCATGTACAAACATTAAAGAAAATTGGAGGATTTCCAATTTTAGATTTTTTTGTTAATGCTAAAATTAGACAAACACGTATCTTTTTGATTGCAGAACACTTTAATTCATCTTTTTCGTCAGGAAAGTTTTTTTCTTCACCAAACACACCATATAGAGATAGTAATATAAGATTTGGTTTGAGTTGGAATTTATTTAACTAATGGAAGATCTCCTTTAGTTTTTGTTGGAAGGTTAGAGCTTCCCATCAAATATTCATCAATTTTATATGCTGCTTCTCTTCCTTCTGAAATTGCCCAAACAATAAGTGATTGACCTCTTCTTAAGTCACCAGCCGCAAAGACCTTACTGTCATTAGTCTTATACTCATTTGTTTTGGGTTTATTAGAGGAGTCCATTTTCAACTTTAATTTTTGAAGAATATTTTTTTCTGGTCCTGTAAAACCTAAAGCAAGTAAAACCAAATCACAAGGCCATACTTTTTCAGAACCTTCAATTTCAATAAGTTTTGGTCTTTCATTTATTGATTTTTCCCATTCAACTTTGACAGTCTTCAAACCAGTTAATTTACCACTATCATCTTTAATAAATTCTTTTGTTAATATAGACCAATTCCTATTGCTTCCTTCCTCATGAGAGGAACTGCTTTTTAGAGTAAATGGCCAATATGGCCATGGATTCTCTAATGATCTTTCTTTTGGTGGTTTTGGTAAAATTTCAAAATTTACTACTGATTTTGCACCTTGTCTATTGGAGGTGCCAATGCAATCTGATCCAGTATCTCCACCTCCGATAACAATAACATTTTTGTTATTTGCATTTAAATCTGGGATCATAGTTTTTTTGTTATCAATAATTTCATTTTGGTTTTTGAGAAAATCCATTGCTTGGACAATTCCTACTGCATCAAAACCAGGAATTGGAAGGTCTCTTTTAATTGTAGCACCTCCGCATAGTAAAACCACGTCATTATTTTTATAAAGCTCATTTATTGAAATGTCTTTACCTATTTCCGTGGATGTAATAAAAGTTATTCCTTCTTCAATTAATATATTGACTCGTCTGTCAATTATAGATTTTTCTAACTTAAAATCTGGTATTCCATATCTTAATAAACCTCCAATTTTTTCATCACGTTCATATACAACTACTTTATGTCCAGCAAAATTTAACTGTTGTGCAGCAGCTAAACCAGCTGGCCCTGAACCAACAACAGCAATTTTTTTTCCAGTTTTTTTCTTTGGCTTATTTGCTTTAATCCATCCTTCACTAAATCCTCTTTCGACAATATATTTTTCAATCATTTCAATCGAAACAGGAGGGCTTACTAAACCAAGAACACATGCCGACTCGCATGGTGCTGGGCATAATCTTCCTGTAAATTCTGGAAAGTTATTTGTTGAATGTAAAATATTTAGTGCTTCTTTCCAACTTCTTCTGTGAACCGCATCATTAAAATCTGGAATTAGATTTCCTAAAGGACAACCACTATGGCAGAAAGGAACTCCACAATCCATACATCTTGAACCTTGTTTTTCAAGCTCTTTATCATCTGGTTTTATCGTAAATTCTTTAAAATTTTTTAATCTTTTATAAACTGGAATATTTTTCTCAGTTTTTCTATCATATTCAATAAAACCTCTAAGTTTTCCCAAAATTTAATTAATTATCTGATTAATATTTTCCTTAGCTAATTTCTCTAAGGCAAGTTTATACTCAGTTGGCATAATTTTAACAAACATTTTTTTTGATAATTCCCAATTAGTAATAATTTGTTTAGCAATGTTGCTAAACGTATTTGCGTAATGTTTTTCAATTAAATCCTTTATTATATCTAAGTCCTGTTTCTCTGTTTTTTCAATTTCAATTGATTCCATATTAAAATTTCTCGAATCATATAGCTCTGGATCTTTAAATATGTATGCAATGCCACCACTCATTCCAGCTGCAAAATTTCTACCAATACCGCCTAAAATTAAAGCAATTCCGCCAGTCATATATTCACATCCATGATCTCCTATTCCTTCAACTACTGCAGAAGCTCCAGAATTCCTAACGCAAAATCTTTCACCTGCAATACCACCAATATATGCTTCACCAGACGTGGCACCATATAATGCAACATTTCCTGTAATTATGTTTTTATGAGATTCAAATGTTGCTTTTTTTGGTTTTCTGACTATAATAGTTGCTCCAGAAAGACCTTTACCAAAGTAATCATTTGTATTTCCATCAACTATCATTTTTAAACCTTTAACTGAGAATGCACCAAAACTTTGACCAGCTGATCCATTAAAATTAAGAGTTAATGTATCTTTCGGAAGAGCCTTAGAACCATATTTTTTTGATATTTCATTGCTAATAATTGCACCAACAGTACGGTCTGTATTTTTAATATTAAAATCAAGTGACATCTTAACTTTTTTATCTATTGAAAACTGAGACTCCTTTAATATTTTAAAGTCGAGGACATTTTTAAGATTATGATCTTGTTTTTCAGTATTTCTTAATACAGAGTTTTTATCAGTGTTAGGCTTATATAATATTTTAGAAAGGTCTATTCCTTTAATTTTATAATAATTCAATGCATCTTTGGTATCTAGTTTTTCACTTTTTCCAATCATTTCATCAATTGTTCTAAAACCTAAGTTTGCCATTATTTCTCTTAACTCTTGAGCAACAAAGTACATGTAATTAATTACATGTTCTGGCTTACCTTTGAAATTTTTTCTCAATTCAGGATCCTGAGTTGCAATTCCAACAGGGCAAGTATTTAAATGACATGCTCTCATCATTATGCAACCAGAAGCAACTAATGGGGCTGTTGAAAACCCAAATTCTTCTGCACCAAGTAAACAAGCAACCGCAACATCTCTGCCAGTTTTGAGTTGTCCATCACATTCAACCACAACACGACTTCTGAGATTATTTAAAACTAGTGTTTGCTGAGCCTCTGCTATTCCTAATTCCCAAGGGAGTCCAGCATGTTTTAATGATGTTAGAGGAGATGCACCAGTTCCTCCATCAAAACCAGAAATTAAAATTACATCCGCTTTAGCCTTAGCAACTCCAGCCGCAATTGTACCAACACCAACTTCAGACACTAATTTTACATTTATACGTGCCTTTCTGTTAGCATTTTTTAAATCATATATTAATTGAGCTAAATCTTCAATTGAATATATGTCATGATGTGGAGGAGGTGAGATTAAACCAACATATGGAGTTGAATTACGAACCTTTGCAATCATTGGGTTAACTTTTGGCCCTGGTAACTGACCTCCCTCACCTGGTTTAGCTCCTTGTGCCATTTTTATTTGTATTTCAGTAGCATTAGTGAGATAGTGAGAACTAACACCAAATCTACCTGATGCTACTTGTTTGATAGAACTATTTCTTGAATCACCATTATTATCAGCTTTAAATCTATTTGGATCTTCTCCTCCTTCACCAGAATTACTCTTTCCACCAATTCTGTTCATAGCAATAGCAAGATTTTCATGAGCTTCTTTACTAAGTGAGCCATATGACATTGCTCCAGTCTTAAATCTTTTAACAATTTCTGTCCAAGGCTCTACCTCTTCAATTGGAATAGGATCAAATTTGGAAAACTTAAACATTCCTCTTAAAGTCATGAATTGTTCATTTTGCTTATTAATACTATCAGAATAAATTTTATATGTTTCATAACTTTCATCTCTAACAGATTGTTGAAGCTTAGAAATTGTAAAAGGATTTAGCATATGTGCTTCTCCATTTCTTCTCCATTTATATTCTCCTCCTAATTCAATATTTATAAATTCATCTTCAGATCTAAATGCCTTTTTTAATCTTGTGGAAATTTCTTTTTCTAAAACATACAACCCTACACCTTCAATTCTTGAGGGAGTATTATTAAAATATTTTTTTACAAATTTTGAGCGCAAGCCTAAAGCTTCAAAAATTTGTGCACCGCGGTATGAATGAAGTGTTGAAATTCCAATTTTATTCATAACCTTTAAAATACCTTTTGCTGTAGCATTATTATAATTTGTTATTGCTTGGTCTAAACTAACATCATTTATAAGCCCAATTTCATGATGATAATTAATTATTTCATTAACCAAATATGGGTTAATAGCACTAGCACCATATCCAAAAAGCATAGAAAAATGATGTGGTTCCCTTGGTTCAGCAGATTCAATAATAATTCCAAATTTTGATCTTTTTTTTCTTTTGATCATTGAATGATGGACGAAAGAACATGCAAGAAGAATTGGAATTGGAGCTAATTTTTTATTTACATTTCTATCACTAATTATGATTATATTACTTCCTTTATCAACTTTCTTTTCTACATCATTTACTAAATTTTCTAAAGCTTCCTCTAAACCATTATGACCTTTAGATAATTTATATAAAGCTTTTACAGATGAAGATTTAAAGTCATCGTGATCTATATATTTAATTTTGTCTAAATCCTCATTTGATATAATTGGGTTTTGAATTTTTAATTTTTTTGCATGATCTGGTATTAAACTAAATATATTATAATCACTTCCAACCGAAAGACTTGTATCTGTTACAATTTCTTCTCTGATCCCATCCAATGGAGGGTTTGTAACTTGAGCAAATAATTGTTTAAAATAATTGTACAAGAGTTGTGGGCGTTTAGATAAAATTGCAAGTGGAGTGTCTGAACCCATAGATCCAATAGATTCTTTACCTTTTTTACACATTGGTATAATTATGGTATTGAAATCCTCTTTTGTATATCCAAAAATTTTAAGTCGAGTTTCAAAATTGATTTTTTCTTCTGGAGTTCTATTGCCAGTATATGGAATCTTACTTAAAGGAAGGACATTGTCCTTTACCCACTTTCTATATGGATGTTTGCTGACTATCTCTTTTTTAATTTCTTCATCTTCAACAATTCTACCAGCATTCATATCAACTAAAAACATTTTTCCTGGCTCAAGCCTACCATGTTTTTCAATATTTTCAGGCTTAATTTCAATTACTCCAGTTTCAGATGACATTACAACATATCCATCTTTAGTTACTGTGTATCTTGAAGGTCTTAAGCCATTACGATCCAAAAGAGCACCAATGTATTTGCCATCTGTGAATGGTATTGATGCAGGACCATCCCAGGGCTCCATTAAGCAACTGTTAAACTCATAGAAAGCTTTCTTAGAATCATCCATTGATTTGTGTTTCTCCCAAGCTTCTGGTACTAAAATCATCATAATTTCAGGTAAAGATCTACCAGTCATTAAAAGTAACTCAAGCACCATATCCATTGAGGCAGAATCAGATTTACCAGGAATTATAATTGGAAAAATCTTATCTATAAACTCTTTACTAATTAATTTTGAATTAATTAATTCTTCCCTAGAAATCATTCTGCTCACGTTTCCACGTAAAGTATTTATTTCTCCATTATGACACATATACCTAAATGGTTGAGCAAGATCCCATGTAGGAAATGTATTGGTAGAAAATCTTTGGTGAACTAGTGCTAAGCTTGTAACTAATAATGGATTAGATAAGTCAATATAAAATCTTTCAATATCTTCAGGAATTAATAATCCTTTATATATTATTGTTCGATTGTGAAGACTTGAGAAATAAAAAAAGTCTGATTGTGTAAGCGGTGAGGTATATATATTATTTTCTGAAATTTTTCTTGCTAAATATAATTTCAAATTAAAATCTTCCTCTGATTGGTCTGATGTTTCTTTACCAATAAAAACTTGTTTAATAATTGGTTGGGATTTTGCAGCTATTGATCCAACAACTTTTGAGTTAACAGGAACATCTCTCCATCCAATAATTTTTAAATTTTGCTTATTGATTTCATCTTCAAAAATTTTAATACAAAAATTAGATTGATTTACTTTTTGAGGCAGAAAAAGCATTCCAACTGCATATTCTGTTGGGTCAGGGATTTCAAAATCACATTCTTTTACAAAAAATTCATGAGGAATTTGAATTAAAATACCAGCTCCATCACCTGTCCTTCCATCAGAACTGACAGCTCCTCTATGTTCTAAACACGTAAGGATATTTAATGCTCTATGAATAATTCCATTAGTTTTCTTTCCTTCTAGACTGCATATAAATCCAGCTCCGCAGTTTTCGTGTTCAAAAATAGGATCATATAGACCTTGTTTTTTCATTTTAATAGTTCGTGGAACTTACCAAATTAATCAAACATTATTCAATTATCATGCCTACCATAAATTATTTACCCATTTATATCAAGTTTTCATGATTTAATACTATTTTTTGATTTTTTTATATAATTTGGCTTGATAATTGAGAATTTAAAAAACTAAAAATGAGTCTAGAGATAATTATAATTATAGTTTTTGTTTTAGGTTATTTAGGAATTGCCTTTGAACATAGTTTAAAAATTGATAAGCTTATACCAGCATTAATCATGATGGCTGTCATGTGGGGAATTATCTCATACTTTGATATGACAGTTTTTGAAATTGACACAAAGAACAAAGATTTAATTCCTTATAAGTTAAAATCAGTTATGAACTACTTTTTAGGTCATACAGCTGAGATTTTAATTTTTCTAATTGGAGCTATGACAATAGTTGAAACCGTAGACTTTTTCAATGGTTTTTCTACAATAAAAAGATTAATTAAAACAAAAAGTAAAGTTAGAATTCTGTGGATAATATGTTTTTTAGCATTCATTCTTTCAGCAATTATTGATAATCTAACTGCAACCATAGTCTTAATTACTATACTTCAAAAACTTGTTCAAGATAGAACACTTAAGCTTTGGTATGCGGGTATGATTATAGTAGCAGCCAATGCGGGTGGTGCATGGTCACCCATTGGAGATATAACCACTACCATGCTTTGGATTGGAGAAAAGGTTTCTATTGTGGCTTTAATAAAATATTTAATTATCCCTTCATTGGTTTGTATGATTATCCCTACATATGTAGCTTCTAAGTATAAAATTTTTCAAGGTGAGATAGTTCCACCTAAGAGTTCGGAAAAGGAAAATCCTTATGGCTCATTAATTTTAAAAATTGGACTTATTTCAATAGTATTTGTTCCTGTATTTAAAATTTTTACTGGGTTACCACCCTATGTTGGTATGATGTTGTCGTTAGCTGTTGTTGCTACAATTGCAGAATTCTTTAATTACAAACTAATCTCTGCTGGATCCAATTCAAATATTGTTCACCATAGTCCTGTCCACCACGCGCTAACTAAAATCGAGATGCCCAGTATTTTATTTTTCTTAGGAATCTTAATGGCAGTTGGAGCGCTTGAAGCTTTAGGAATTGTTTTTGGTGTGGGACAGTGGATGGTTTCAACTTTTGAAAATGTTGACTGGGTCATTTTTGGAGGATTAGATATAGTTGTATTTATACTTGGTTTCTTGTCAGCTGCTATTGATAATGTTCCATTAGTTGCAGCATCAATGGGAATGTTTGGTGAAGCAATAGATGATCCCCTATGGCATGGAATTGCTTATGCTGCAGGAACAGGTGGAAGTATGATAATTATTGGTTCAGCTGCTGGAGTTGTAGCAATGGGTATGGAAAAAATTGATTTCTTGTGGTATCTAAAGAAAATTGCATTCTTAGCTTTTATTGGCTACATAGCAGGTTTTATAACCTTCATTTTACTTCGTGACTTTGTTCTTATTTAATGAATTACAAAGAGACGATTGATTGGCTTGAAAAAATACCAACTTCGTTTGATTCAAATTATAATAACTACGAATTAAAATTAAATTCGATTAAATCTTTTCTGGATTTTTTAGAAAACCCTCAAGATAATTTAAAGATTATTCATGTTGGAGGCACTAATGGTAAAGGTTCTACCTGTCATATAATTTCTTCTATTTTACAAGAACATGGATTTTCAACTGGAATTTTTTCATCACCTCATATATACGATTTTAAAGAAAGAATAAAAATAAATTCAAATTATATAGATGAAAATTTTATTGTTGATTTTGTAAATGACAACTATGAATATATATTAAAAAGTGACTTGTCTTTTTTTGAAATTAGTTTTGCAATTTCTCTTTGTTATTTTCGGCTAAAAAAACCAGAATATTCAATTATTGAAGTAGGCCTTGGAGGAAGACTTGATGCAACTAATATTATAAAACCTTTAATTTCTATTATTACAAATATTGGATTTGATCATAAAAAATTTCTTGGAAATAATTTAGTAGATATTGCAAAAGAAAAAGCTGGTATTATCAAAAATGGAGTTCCAGTTATTATTGGTGAATCGAATACTGTATTAAATAATATTTTTGAAAGTACTGCTTTAAGAAATAATTCAAAAATATATTATGCTAACAAAACGAATAAAATATATGAAACTGATTTAAATGGATCATATCAAAATAAAAATATTAATACTGCTGTATTAGCTATTAATAATATTTTTTCATTTAAAATTAATGAAGCTAAAACATTAAATGGAATTAAAAATGTGAAAAAGAATACGAACTTAATTGGAAGATGGCAAACAATTAAAAATGATCCTAAAATTATATTTGATATTGCTCATAATGTAAATTCATTAGAATTAATTTTTAAAGAACTAGAAAGTATTAAATCAGAAATAAAAGTTGTTTTCGGTACATTAGATAAAATAGATCAACTTAAATGCCTTGAGATATTTCCAAAAACAATTAAATATTATTTATGTAGTCCAAAAACAAAAAGAGCTATGCAAGTGTCAAAATTATCTCAAAAAGCAGATAAATTAAAGATAAATTATAAAAGTTTTAATTCTGTTAAAAGTGCCTATAATAACGCAGTTATGGACTCATCTAGTGATGATGTTATTGTTGTTACAGGTTCAACATACCTTTTTTCAGAAATTAAACCTTAATAATATCATTTAAAACCCCCATAGCTGTTACTTTTCCACCAGCACCAGGACCTTTAATTACGATAGGAGATTTATTTTTATTTGTATAAATTAAAATAATATTGTCTTCATCATTTATATTGTAAAATTCATCCTTGTTTTCGACTTCTTTTAGGGAAATTATACCATTTCCATTTGAAAATAATTCAGCAGTATGTTTTAACCTAGTATTATTTTGTTTTGAGCTTAGAAGTTTTTTATTAAAATAATTATTGTTTTCTTTAATGCAATTGTAAAAACTGTTATATGAATTTGACTCAATACATTTATTTGGTGGCAAAAATGATTTGATTTCAATATCATTTATTTCATTTTGAAATCCACTTTCTCTAGATATTATCAATAATTTTCTAGCAACATCAATTCCCGATAAATCAATTTTAGGGTCAGGTTCAGTTAAACCCAATTTTTTTGCTTTATCAATTACATTATGAAATGTATTTTCATATTTGAAGTTGTTAAATATATAATTTAATGATCCAGATAAGATAGCCTTAACAGAAATAATTTTATCACCTGATAAAACTAAATTATTTATGGTCTCTAATACGGGGAGAGATGATCCAACATTTGTTTCATATAAAAATGAAACATTATTCTTTTTTGATATGTCCTTAAGTTTATTATAATTTTCTAATTCAGATGAAGATGCAATTTTATTACAAGTGACAACAGAGATACCTTCATTTAAATAATCTGCATATTCAGTTGAAATTGTTTCAGAGGCAGTATTGTCAACAAATACACAATTTTTAAGTTTATAATTAATTGTTTTATTAAGGAATTCTTGTCTATTATTTTTTTTACCATTTGCTAATAAATTTTTCCAGTTAGATAAATCAATTCCGTCATTATCAAAAAACATATTTTTTGAATTAGAAATTCCAATAATTTTAATGTTTGCTTTTTTAGAATGTTCATTATTATCAATTAGTGATAATAATTCACTTCCAACATTCCCCAACCCTGTAATGAATAAGTTAATTTTTTTCAATTTTAAATATATAATTTAGTTTAGATTCAATTTTTTCAAATTCAATTAGAAATGCATCATGTCCATGATCTGATTTAATTTGGTGGTAATAAACATCTTTTTTAAAATCTAATATTAATCCAAAAGTTTTTTGTATTTCAAAGTCTGGAAACAATAAGTCAGAATCAATTCCTAATAGATGAATAGAACTTTTAGCTTTTTTCATTAATTTCTTAAAATCATTTCTGCTTTTTTGTTTTGAGCCAATTGTGGATAATAGATGGTTCATATGAATATATGATTGTGGCGAAAAGTTTTTACTTAATTTATCACCATGATAATCTAGCCAGTCAATCACCTTTCTTTTTTTTGAATCATCAAACTCAAGTTTAAATCTTTTATTTAATGATTTAGCATTTCTATAGGAAAGCATTGCATTTACTCTAGCATCAAAAACAGGATTTTTCGAATTTTTCAATATTAGATCTTGTAAATATGTATTTGATATCAACCAGTCTGATGCTTTATAATCAGCTGCAATTGGAATTAAATTTTCAAAATAATCTGGAGCTAGTAGTCCCATTTCCCATACAAGTCCACCACCAATTGACCCTCCAATTATTGAATGAATTTTTATTATTTTAAGATTTTTTAGTAAACTAATAAACAACTTTGCCACATCATTTAAAATCCAATTATTTTTATAATTAAAGCTTCCTTTTTCTCTAATATTTCCTGGAATATTAATGCATATAACACAAAACTTTCTAGTATCTATCATCAATCCTGGTCCAACTAATTCATTCCACCAACCATTATTGCCTGAAACATTTGAATCTCCAGTTAAAGAGTGATTAATTACAACTACAGGACCCTCACCAATATTTAATCCAAATACTTGATATGAAAGCTCTAAAGAAATTTTATCTCCAGAAGAAAGTTCAAACTCTTCAAATTTATAATAATTAGTTTTTTGCTTAATCATTAAACTTTTTCAAAAGCATTTATTAAATCTTGTTTTAAATCTTCTAAATCCTCTAATCCAACTGAAAGCCTAATCAAATCTTGAGATACTCCAGTATCTAATTGTTCATTTTCAGATAACTGGGAATGTGTTGTGCTGGCAGGATGAATAATCAAAGATTTTGAATCTCCTATGTTAGCAAGTAATGAAAAAATAGAAGTATTATCTGCAATTTTTTTTGCACTATTAAATCCTCCTTTTGCACCAAATGTTATCAGACCGCTTTGCCCTTTAGGTAGATATTTTTTTGAAAGTGAATTATATGAACTTGATTTTAAACCAGGATAATTTACCCATGAAACTTCATCTCTTGATTCCAACCATTCGGCTAGATTTAATGCATTTTCACTATGTTTCTTCATTCTAATTTCAAGTGTTTCCAATCCTTGAATTATTTGAAATGAATTAAATGGACTAATTGCAGCTCCAAGATCTCTAAGACCTTCAATTCTAGCTTTAGCAATAAATGCTGCTGGACCCAAAGCGTCATGCAGTATCAAACCATGGTAGCCAGGTGAAGGGTTAGTAAACTCAGGAAATTTACCACTTGACCAATCAAAGTTTCCTCCATCAATTATCGCCCCTCCAAGTGCAGTTCCATTTCCATTGATGTATTTTGTTAATGAATAAATTACAATATTAGCCCCGTGTTTAATTGGATTCAATAGGGCAGGAGTTGCAACAGTATTATCAACCATTAAAGGAATATCATTTTTTTTAGATTCATTTGATATTTTTTCAATATCTAAAACATCTAATTTTGGGTTACCCATCGATTCAATGAAAAGTAATCTTGTATTTTTTTTACATGCTTTACTGAAATTTTCTGGTTTTTCTGGATCAACAAATGTTGTACTTATATTTAATCTTGGTAGCATAACATTAAACATATTATATGTACCACCATATAAACTATTTGATGCTACAATATGATCTCCACTTTTTAACAATGTTAATATTGCAGTAGATATTGCAGCAGTTCCACCGGCTGTTGCAACAGCTCCTATACCACCATCCATTGATGCTAAACGCTTTTCTAACACATCATTTGTTGGGTTATTTAATCTTGTATATATGTAACCAGGTTCAGATAAAGCAAATAAATTTGCTGCATGATCAGAATCTTTAAAAACGTAAGATGTCGATTGATATAGTGGCACTGCTCTGGTTCCTTGAGTTAAGCTTGTGTCATGACCTGCATGAAGAGCTTTAGTTGATAATTTAGAATTTTCCATAAAACATTATTTAATATTTTAAGAAAAGATTTGACTAAAATTTTGTGAAAAGCTTACTGCTTTAGCACTTTTTTAACGAGGTTGCAATCAGTCAAATCGTTCCTCAAATGAAATACAAATGTAAAATTAATTTAATAATTATAAAGTTATTTATTAAAAATTTTGATTCATTTTCCTTTTTATTTTTTCTAAGCACAAATTATCGATTCCCCCAACTAAAGTTTGTTTAACTCTTTTTTTGGGTTTATATGATTTTTTCTTAATTGACTTGGATATTTCATTATATGCATCTCTAAAAGACAACCCTTTTTCTATCATAAGACTATTAAGATTGTCAACAGAAAAAATATATTTATAATTGTTTTTACTAAGAATATCGTTCTTAATTTCAATTTTTTTAATTGATGATGAAAATATTTCTAGACAGTTTTTAATTGTTTCTATAGCATCTATTATTTTACTTTTATAGAGTTGCATATCTCTATGATAACCACTTGTCATATTTGTTGAAATAATATTAAACTCATTTGACAATGATTTAATTACGTTACATTTTGCTCTAATTAATTCAAATAAATCTGGATTTTTTTTATGAGGCATAATACTAGAGCCTGTGATTAAATCATTAGGGAATGAAATAAAATTTAATTCTGTTGTCATATAAAAACATATATCTGAACAAAATTTTGATAAGGTTTCAGCTACTGATTCAATAGCAATAGCAACAGATTTCTCCACCTTTCCTCTGTTCATTTGTGCAGAAACAACATTATATTTCAAGGTTTCAAACCCTAATTCTTTAGTAGTAAAATTTCTATCAATATTGAATGAACTACCATAGCCAGCCGCACTTCCAAGTGGATTTTGATTATTAATCTTATAAGCCGTATTTAAATATAATATATCATCAATTAAGGATTCAGCATAAGCAGAAAACCATATCCCAAAAGATGAAGGCATAGCAACTTGTAAATGAGTATATCCTGGTAGTAATTTATTTTTATTTTTATTTGCAAGCATTATTAAAGTATCAAATAAATTTTTGATTAATTCTTTTATTATTAAAATTTCATCTTTAAGATAAAGCTGAGTAGCAACTAAAACTTGATCATTTCTAGATCTTCCAGTATGTATTTTTTTACCTACTTCTCCTAATTTTTCTGTTAAAATAAATTCAAGCTTAGAATGAATATCTTCAAATTGTTCTTCGATTCTAAATTCATTTTTTAAAATTTTATTTTTAATTGATTTAAGTTCTTTAATTAAAAGCTGACTCTCGTTTTTACTTATGATTTTTGTTTCGCTAAGCATTTTTGCATGCGCAATTGAAGCTATTATATCATATTTAGCTAAGAACATATCACTGTTTCTATCATCTCCAACAGTAAATTCTTCAACTTTTTTATTTAAGATATCTTCTTTATTCCAGAGTTTCATAATTATTTATTTATAATGTTAATGTTGTGCAATTTTTTATGCTTTTAATAATATTATGATTACCAATAAAAATTTCATTAACTCCATTTTTAAGTGCATAAAAACAGCTATCAATTTTAGGTATCATACCGTCTTTTATAATATTTTTTTCAATTAAATTTTTATAATCATTTGTGTTTATGCTATTTATTAAAGTATTATTAATTAGTAAGCCAGGCTTGTCAAAACAATACTTCAATGTAATATCAAATTTTTTTGAAAGTTCAATCGATATTTTTGATGCAATGCTATCTGCATTTGTATTTAAGATTTGACCTTCTTTATCATGGCTTAAAGAACAAATAATTGGACATATTTTCATATTTATTATTTCATCTAATAAATTTGTATTTATCTTTTCTATATCACCAACAAATCCATAATCAATTTTTTCAACCCTTCTTTTTTTAGCCAATATTAGATTACCATCAGAACCTGATAGACCTAAAGAATTACAATTATATTTCTGAAGTATTGATACTATTCTTTTATTTAATAATCCTGCATAGGTCATTATAACTACATCTAATGTGTTTTTATCAGTAATTCTTCTTCCTTCTATTAATTTTGGAACTATTCCAATTTTTTTTAAGAAACTTGAAGCTATTTTTCCTCCACCATGAACCAAAATCTTTCTGCCTTTAATTTTAGAAAAAGATTTTAAAAAATCATTTAATATTAAATCATTTTCTATAATACTTCCCCCAATTTTGACAACTAACAACTTATCTTTCATTTTCTATTAATTTTTTTATAATTATTAATGCGGAATAAATTCTATTTTCAGCCTGGCTTATTACTAATGAGTTTTCAGAGTCTATTACATCATCATCAACTACCACATTTCTTCTAACTGGTAAGCAGTGCATAAACTTTGCATTATTTGTAAGAGACATTTTATTTCTATCAATTTTCCAAGATGAATCATTAATTAAAACCTTACCATAATTTTCATAGCTAGACCAATTCTTTGCATAAATAAAATCAGCATTAATAAAAGCTTCTTTCTGATCATGAATTATATTTATCCCTTTTGTTATTTCGGGATTTAAGTCATATCCAATTGGATTGGAAACTATTAATTCAAAATTATTTTTTTTAGCCATTTTAATAAATGAGTTAGGTACAGCGTGTGGCAGAGATTTAGGATGTGGTGCCCAACTTAAAACAATTTTTGGCCTAGCTTTATTTTTTGTTTCATGTATTGTTATTGCATCTGCTAATCCTTGAAGAGGATGAAAAGTAGAACTTTCTAAATTTAGAATCGGTACAGTAGAATATTTAAGGAATGATGATAAAACAATCTCTTTTTCATCATCAATTTTATTATTTAAGTCAGCAAATTTTCTTATAGCAATAATATCACAATATTCAGAAAGAACTTTAGCAGCATCCTTAACATGTTCTGCTTTATCTTCTGACATAATAGTATTATTTTCAAATTCAAGTTGCCATCCTTCACTATTAAAATTCATTACAAAAGTCTTTAGACCTAAAATCATAGAAGCTTTTTGAGTACTTATTCTTGTCCTTAAGCTTGGGTTAAAAAAAAGTAAACCAATTGACTTATTTTTTCCAATACCCTTCAATTGATTAGGATTACTTTTAAGTTGAATTGCTTCTTCAACTATTTTTTTATAATCTGATATATCGTCACTATTTATAAAATTTTTCATTCCAATTCTTTTTTTAATGCATCATATAAAATATTTATATGACTCTTTTTAATATTTAATGGAGGAAGAATTCTTAAAATATTTTTTTTTGAACTTCCACCTGTAAAAATACGATGCTTATAAATTAAGTTTTCTCTTAGCTTTGAGGCATCAAAGTCAAACTCTAAACCTAGCATTAGCCCTCTACCCTTAATGCGTTTTATTTCAGAAATATTTTTCATTTTATCTTTAAAATAGATTTCTAATTCTTTACAATTATTTAGAAGCTTCTCTTCATTAATAGTATCAATAACTGATATTACTGCTGAGCAAGCTAAATGGTTTCCGCCGAAGGTAGTCCCTAGCATACTATACTTGGATTTTATTCTTTTATTAATTAGAACTCCACCAACTGGAAATCCGTTTCCCATGCCTTTAGCCATAGGAATTATATCTGGTTTAATACCATGTTTTTGAAAAGCAAAAAAATCACCTGTTCTACCAAACCCTGACTGTACCTCATCAGCAATTAAACATGCATTATGTTTTTTACATAATTCACTCATTAATCTTACAAAATCAGTTGTTGGTTCATCAAGCCCTCCTACACCCTGAATTGATTCAAAAATAATTGAACTTACATCATTTTTAGACATTTCTTCTATTAAACCTTCATGATCATTAAATTCTAAAAAAGTAACATTTATCTGCTTGTTCATTTCTGATTTTATTTTTTTGAAATCAGTTGCGCTTAAAGCCGCATTACTTCTTCCATGAAATGAATTCCTAAATGCTATTATTCTAGACTTTTTGGTATGAAAAGATGCTAATTGCAGTGAATTCTCATTAGCTTCTGCACCAGAATTACACATAAAAAGCTCATAATCGTTACTGTTAGAAGATTCCTTTATTTTTTTTGCTGCTTTTTCCTGTAAATCATTAATTATGAAGTTTGAGTAAAATCCAATTTTATTTAATTGATTATTTATGCTTTTAACATATTTAGGATGACTATGTCCAATTGAAATAACTGCATGCCCACCATATAGATCTAAGTATTTGTTCCCATTTTTATCATATACAAAGCATCCTTTTGCATAGGTTGGGGTAATTTCGTAAAGTGGATAAACCTTAAATAAATGCATTTTTAAAAAATTGAGCTTTTTAATTTTAAACCTGTGGTCTCATCTATTCCAAACATTAAATTCATGTTTTGTATTGCTTGTCCTGATGCACCTTTAACTAAATTATCTATAACTGATGTAATCAATAAAATATCTTTTTCTTTTCTTAAGTGAATAAAACATTTATTAGTGTTTATAACTTGTTTTAAATAAATTTCATTCTTTGATACAATCGTAAATGGATCATTTTTATAAAACTCTGTGTATAACTGTTTAATCTTATTAAAACTCATTTTAATTTTAAAATAGCTTGTGCAAAAAATTCCTCTTGTAAAATTTCCTCTAATTGGAAGAAAATTTATTTTTACTTTATTAGAAAGTAGGTTATTAAAATTATTATTTACTTCATCTAAATGTTGATGATTAAATGGTTTATACCATGAAATATTATTATTTCTCCAACTAAAGTGTGATGTATCATTTAATTTAACACCTGCTCCAGTACTTCCAGTTATTGCATTTACATGAACTTCATCAATTTTATATCCTAATGAAACTAATGGTAATAATCCCAATTGAATAGCAGTAGCAAAACATCCTGGGTTTGCAATATATGATGACTTTGAAATTATTTCTTTTTGCATTTCAGGTAACCCATACTTAAAATTCATTTTCTTAAATGACTTTTCTAATCTAAAGTCTTGACTTAAATCAATTATTTTAATTTTTTTATCAAGTTTTATTTTTTTTAAAAAACTTTCAGAGTTACCGTGCCCAAGGCATAAAAAAAGAACATCTATTTTCTGATTTAAGTTATTTTCAAATTTAATTTTACACTCCCCAACTAAATCTTGATGAATATCAGAAATTAATTTTCCATAATTTGATTCACTTCCAGCATAAATCAATTCACAATTTGGGTGTTTTAAAATTAATCTTATTAATTCACCACCTGTATATCCGGATGCACCTTGAATACCTACTTTAATTTTATTTTGATTTTGTGACATTTTGATATATTTTATTTTGATTAGATATTATTTTAATAAAACCCTTTGCATCATCAGCATTCCATTTTTTATTTAATTCACCATAGGAACCAAACTCTGGATTCATTAAATCATTATCAGATTCAACTCCATTTAATGTATACCTGTAAGGGCTAAGTGTTAAATAAACATCTCCGGAAACATTTATCTGGCTACTTTTTAAAAATGATTCAATATCTCTCATTACAGGATCTAAATAATTACCCTCGTGAAGTTGCATACCATAAAATTTTGACAATTGTTCTTTTTGATATTGTTGCCATTTTGTTAAAACATGTTTTTCTAATAAATGATGAGCTTTAATAATTACCATTGGACCACCAGCTTCAAAGCCAACTCTTCCTTTAATTCCAACAATTGTATCTCCTACATGAATATCCCTTCCAATGCAATATTCACTACAAATCAAACTTAATTTTTTAATGCATTCAACTGGACTATGTTTATTTCCGTTAATTGCACAAATTTCACCTTTATCAAAACTCAAAGAAATATCAAACTCATCTTGTTTTAAAAGCTTAGATGGATAAGCATCAGATGGAAGTTTTTTATTAGATGTTAATGTTTCATCACCTCCAACACTTGTACCCCACAATCCTTTATTAATGGAGTATTTAGCTTTGCTCCATTTTAAATTGATTCCATTATTTTTTAAATATTTTATTTCTTCTTCTCTAGATAATGAATTATC
>QOPZ01000014.1 GCA_003331885.1 Cryomorphaceae bacterium
TCATAGTTGTATTATTCTGCGTTTTCTAAAAATGTTTTTATTTTATCAGTAAATTTTTCAAAAATTGATTTTGTTGTATCATTTTGATTTAATTCTGAATGTATTTCCTCATCATTTTCAATATTATCTTTACTAGAATCTGTTAAATTTTTTTGATTCATATTTAACTTTTTTCTATTTTTCATTGAATTCATTACTAATCCAACAGCTGTTGCAAAAGTTGGATTTGAAATTTCTATTGAATTATTTCCTGCAAGGTGTTCATTTGGCAATCCAACTCTGGTGTCCATTCCTGTAACATATTCAACTAGTTGTTTCAAGTGTTTTAACTGACTTCCGCCACCTGTTAAAACAATTCCAGCTATTAGTTTTTTCTTTTGTTCTTCATGACCATAATTTTTTATTTCCATATAGACCTGTTCAATTATTTCAACAACTCTTGCATGAATAATTTTTGAAAGATTTTTAAGAGAAATTTCTTTGGGGTCCCTTCCTCTCAATCCTGGAATTGAAACAATTTCATTTTCTTTATTTTCCCCAGGCCATGCTGAACCAAATTTTATTTTCAATAACTCAGCTTGTTTTTCAATTATTGAACAGCCTTCCTTTATATCATCTGTTATAATATTTCCACCAAAAGGAATTACAGAAGTATGTCTAATGATTCCATCTTTAAATATTGCTAAATCAGTAGTCCCTCCTCCAATATCAACTAGTGCTACTCCAGCTTCTTTCTCCTCTGTACTCAATACAGCATCAGCAGATGCAATCGGTTCAAGAGTTATTCCATCAAAATCAATTCCAGAACTTTTTACACATCTAGCTATATTTTTTATTGAACTGACTTGCCCAACAACAACATGAAAGTTTGCCTCTAATCTGCCACCAAACATTCCAATTGGCTCTTTAATTTCACTTTGTCCATCTATTTTAAAATCCTGAGGCAAAACATGAATTATTTCTTCACCAGGCATCATAACTAATTTATATACTTGATTAATTAACTTTTCCAAATCACTGTCATCAATTACTTGGTCAGAATTTTCTCTGGTTATGTAATCACTGTGCTGTAAGCTTCTTATATGTTGACCAGCTATTCCAACTATAACTTTGTCAACTTTTTCATTTGAGTTATTTTCAGCTTCATTAATTGCTCCTTGGATAGATTGAATTGTTTGGCTTATGTTATTAACAACTCCTCTATGTACACCTAAACTCTTAGACTTACCAATTCCAATGATTTTAAGTTTATCGTATTCATTAACAATTCCAATCATTGCAACAATTTTAGTGGTCCCAATATCAAGCCCAATAAATAATTCGTTTTTTTCCATATTATTCTTTTTCAACTATTACCTGATTTTCAAATTTTAAATTAATTTTTTCTATTTGTGAAATAATATCTTTATCATATTTCGTGACATAAAAAAACTTGTAGTTTAACAACTTTGTCTTAAACATTTCCAACGATCCTAGTTGAATATTATAATCATGATTTTTTGATTTTATAAATATCTCTTTTGAGTCAGAAAAAATATATTTAATATGATGATTTAAGAATTCATCGTTTATTATTAACGAACCAAGATTTGAAATTTTTCTATAGTTAGTTGAATCAATATTCCCAAAAAACTTTATTGTTTCAGGTTCATTAATTTTAGATTTTGGAACTATAGTCCCATCTCTATCTAAGTAAACATTTAAGTTTTTTAATTCTATGACTGGAATTCTTTCATTAATTTCAATTTCTAAAGATGAATTAATTCCAATAAATACATTAGAGTCTTTTACATAATCAATATTATCAATATTTTTTTCAATATTAAATAAATCTAAATTTCCTACGTACATAGAGTCTTTTATTACATCCACTAGTTTTAAATAATTAATAATTGAATCTTTAGAAATCATAGAAATTGAGTCAGACAAATTACTTTGATTGATTTGTACCAAGCGATTGTTATTATTAATTGATGAGAAAGTAACAGTAAAAACCATTAAAATTAATAATAACGATAAAATAAAAAATTTAATTTTCATTGCTTTCTATTAATACTTGTTTAATTGACTCTACCTCATTACCAATATCGCCAGCACCCATTGATATAATTAACTCAGATTCATCTTCCTTAACTAAATCATAAATCTCTGATTTACTTATTAGTAATTTGTTTTTATTATTTATATGATCTAAAATTGATTTAGAACTTATACCTTTAATTGGCTCTTCTCTTGCTGGATAAATATCTAATAATGCTATTTTATCAAACTTTTCTAATGCTCTCGCAAAATCAATAAGAAAATCTTTAGTTCTTGAAAATAAGTGAGGTTGAAAAATTACAAGGTTTTTTTTGTTTGGATAAATTGAAATTATTGAATTATAAACAGATAATATTTCACTTGGATGATGAGCATAATCATCAATAAATACTTTTGGATCATGCAACTCAATTGAAAACCTTCTTTTTACTCCAGGAAAAGATTTTAATGAATTTAAAATTGTTTGAGGCTCAACTTTTAATTCAATTGCAATTAAAAAGGCAACCAAAGCATTCATAGCATTATGAGTGCCAGGCATATTAAGCTCTACATTTTTAAAAATATCTTCATTAATTTTAATATCAAAAATTGATTTTCCCTCTACATGAGTTAAATTAATTATTTGAGCATTAGAGTTGGAATCAAATCCAAATGAAAAACCATTAAAATCTAAAGTTGAATCATGAAATAATATTCCACCCTCTTTTAAGTTTTTTGTGAATTTTTTAAAAGATTTTTTTAAGTCATAAATATTTGAGTAAATATCATAGTGATCACCATCAATATTAATTATTGATGCAATATTAGGTTTAATTTTTAAAAAAGTTTTATCATATTCATCAGCTTCAACAAGGAATATTTTATTTCCATTTAATATAATATTTGATTCATATCCTCTAATAATTCCACCAATAAAAGAAGTAAATTTTAGCTTTGAGTTAAATAATATATGAGATAAGATTGAAGTCGTAGTTGTTTTTCCGTGTGTTCCAGCTATTGCAATACAAAATTTAGAATTTACGACTTCTGCAAGGAGATCAGATCTTTTAATAATTTTAAATTTATTTTTTTTGAAATATTTTAAAATTGAGTTACTTGAACTGATAGCAGGTGTATAAACTACTAAAGTCTTTTTATTTTCTTTAAATTTTAAATTTATATAATCTGGATTATCTTGATTAATAATTTTAATACCTAGACTTTCAAGTCGATTGGTAGAAAATGATTCTTCTCTATCATAACCAGCAATATTTTTATTAATTGAAAGTACATATTCTGCCATTGCAGACATGCCAATTCCTCCAATTCCAATAAAATAATAATTTTTATATTCTAAATAACTCATTTTAAATACTGCTTTATTTCATTAACAATTATTTTTGATGCGTTTGGTTTGGAAAGTGTTCCTATATTATTTGATAAAGAGTTACTATAAATTTCACTAACAACTATTTTATTTATTATTGATTTTAATTTATATTCTATTTCATCTTCCTCCACATATTCTGCAGCACCTATATCATATAATTTTTTTGCATTTTTAGATTGATGATTCTCAGCAACATTAGGAGAGGGAATAAAAACAACTGGCTTACCAACGAAACATAACTCTGAAATAATACTTGCACCAGATCTTGAAATAATAATACTTGCAGCTGAAAATGCTTTGTCCATTTCTTTGATAAATGGTAAAACCTTTAATAATTTACTATTAAAATTTTTGTACTTATCATAATACCTTGATCCACATTGTAGTATTACTTGAAGATTATTTTTTTCAAAAAAACTTAAGTTTTGAGTTATAAATTCATTAATTCTATCAGCCCCTAGACTACCACCAAGAACTAAAACAGTTTTTAATTTTTTATTGAAATTTATTGAATCTAAAAATTCATTTTTATTTTTTGAGTTAATATTTTTTATTGATTTTCTTATTGGATTACCTGATAGAATAATTTCGGATTCCTTAAAATACTTTTCCATACCATCATACGCTACAAATATTTTCTTTGCATACTTAGATAAAATCCTATTAGTTAATCCAGGATATGAGTTTTGCTCTTGAATAAAAACAGGTATATTCATCAATGCTGCAATATACATTACAGGTCCACTTGCATAACCTCCGGTTCCAATAACAAGCTTTGGCTTATGTCTTATAATTATAAATAATGAGTGAATTAAGCTTATTAAAATTTTGATTGGTAATAATAAATTTGAAGAAATATTTAATGATCTTTTAAATCCAGAAATCCATAATCCAATAATTTTATAACCATTTTCTGGAACCTTTATCATTTCCATTTTACTTTTTGCTCCAACAAAAAGTATATCACAATTATTAATTTTTTTAGTTAACTGGTTTGCAATACTTATTGCAGGATAAATATGACCACCTGTTCCACCACCAGATATTATTAAATTAAGACTCATTATTTATTTTTTCTGTTTCTAATTCAATGTTGTTTAAGAAATTTGTCCTACTAATACTTAATAATATTCCAAAAGCAAAAAAAGTAATCCAAATAGATGTTCCACCAGTGCTTATCAATGGTAAAGGTTGTCCAGTCACTGGAAATAAATGTACAGCAACACCCATATTTATTAAAGCCTGAAAAACAATAGGTAATCCAACTGCAAGCGATAGTAATTGACCAAAAATATTATTAGACTTATATGAAATGATAACAATTCTGAACAGTAATATTATATATAATAGTAATATTATAATTGCCACAATAAGACCATATTCCTCGGTTATTATAGAAAAAATAAAATCTGATGTACTTTGTGGCAAAATATATTTCATTGAACTTTTTCCAGCTCCTACGCCAAATATTGAACCACTAGCAATTGCTGCTTTAGCTCTGTTTATTTGGTAATTTGAATCATTATCCAAACTTGGATTAACAAAATTTTCAATTCTATTAGACCAAGTATCTACCCTATTTGGAACAATATCAGGGTATTTATTAGCTATTCCAATAAAAATTGTTGTGAGAATAAGTCCAGAAAAGATTATTAAGAGAATATTTTTTATAGGATATTGGCCAATGAAAATAAGAATTAATGATAAACTAAAAATCATAAATGAAGTTGAAAAATTTGATGGAAAAACCAACATTACAACTAATAAGATTGGCAACCACAATTTTATTATTGAGTTTTTAAAATTTAATTTTTTTTCGTGATTTTTAGATATATAATTAGATATATAAATCATTAGAAAAATTGAAGCTAATGATGAAGGTTGAAAAGAAATATTTATGAAAGGTATACTAATCCATCTACTTGCATTAGCCCCACTTATTTCATTTCCTTGTAATGCTGTTATTAATAATAATACAATAGCTAATGGAAGAACAATTAATGATAATCCTCTTAAGTATTTATAATCAATCAAATGTGTTGTATACATGATTATAATACCTATAAAAATTATTGCAACATGTTTAAAAACACTTGAAAAAATCATATTTACTCCAAAGTTTGAGCTTGCACTGTAAACAGGTAAAAATGAAAATATAGATAGTGCTAATACAACTATCCATATTATTTTATCACCTTTTAAGCTATTAATCAAACTCATAGTTTCCTTACTTGATCTTTAAATTGATTTCCTCTGTCTTCATAGTTTTTGAATAAATCAAAACTTGCACAAGCTGGTGATAATAAAACAACATCGCCAGGCTTAGAAATTTTGTAAGCACTATTTACAGCTTCTGAAATATCATCCGTACTAACTATCAAATCTGTATGCTTAGAAAAAGTGTCAATTATTTTATTATTGTCCTTACCTAAGCATATAATTGCTTTTACATTATTTTTTACTTTTGGTATTAAATCTTGATAGTTATTTCCTTTATCAATACCTCCAACAATCCAAACAATTGGCTCTTTAAATGAATCTAATGCATAAAATGCTGCATTAATATTAGTAGCTTTTGAATCATTAATATATTTCACTTTTTGTATTGTTAAAAAATGTTCTAATCTGTGGGGTATGTTTTTAAAAGTTTTTAAACTTTCTTTAATTTTTTCATTTGAAATTTTCAAAACTTGAGCAACACTAATTGCTGCCATAGAATTTTGTAGATTATGAATTCCCTTTAATGGAATATTATTTATACTTATCATAAATTTTTCTTTATTTATTGATGAATTTATTTTGTGCTCATTTAGGAAAATTTGTTTTTTATTTTCCTTGTTTTTGTCAATTGAAATTGAGATACAGTTAGGCTGTATATTTATTTTATTTAAAATATTTGTTGTAGCATCGCAGTTATTATTATATATAAATAAATCATTTGCTGTTTGATTTTGAATTATTCTAAATTTTGATTCAACATAGGATTCAAAATTTTGATTGTATCTATCTAAATGATCAGGCGATATGTTTGTTATTATTGAAATGTCTGGCTTAAAATCTACAATATGATCTAATTGAAAACTACTTATCTCTATTATATAATAATCATATGAATAATCACAAACAGATGATGCAAAACTTACACCTACGTTGCCAGCCAAGCCAACATTTAATCCATTGCTTTTTAAAATATGGTATATTAAATTAGCAGTTGTAGTTTTTCCATTAGAACCAGTTACCGCAATAATGTAAGCATCAGTATACCTACTCGCAAATTCAATTTCTGAAATGAATTTTTTCTTATTAATCTCAGGATATAATTTTTTTAAATTTCTGAATGATATCCCAGGGCTTATAATTACTTCCTTTGATTCAGTTAACTTGTTATTATTATGTCCATTTTCTTCAAATTCAATGTCATTTTTATAAAAATGTTTTTTTGTCTCACTGCTTATTTTTTTACTATCTGAAATAAAAACATTAATCCCCATTTTGTTGGCTAATTTTAATGATCCCATTCCGCTCAAACCAGTTCCTAAAATCATTATTTGATTGTTTTTTATCATCTTATTTTTAATGTTATTAATGATAGAATAGCAAGCATTATTGAAATAATCCAAAATCTAGCTACAATCTTACTTTCACTGTATCCTTTCTTTTGAAAATGATGATGTATTGGTGTCATCAGAAAAATTCTTCTACCAATACCAAATTTTTTCTTTGTATACTTAAAAAAACTTACCTGAACAATAACTGAAAGAGTTTCAATTAAAAACACACCACATAGTATTGGTAAAATAAGCTCCTTTCTGACTAGTATTGCAATAACTGCTATTATTCCTCCTACGGTTAAACTTCCTGTATCACCCATAAATATTTGAGCTGGGTATGTGTTGTACCAGAGAAAGCCAATCAATCCACCAAGTAAAGCAGCAACAAAAACAACAATTTCACCAATACCGGGTAAATACATGATGTTTAAATAATCTGAAAAAATTATATTTCCAGATATCCATGAAAATATTCCAAGAGTAAAAACAATTATTGATGAAGAACCTGCCGCTAAACCATCTAAACCATCAGTTAAATTTGTTCCATTTGATAAGGAAACAATAATAAAGGTTACTATGAATACGTAAAAAATCCAATTGAAATTTTCTGAATTCATTTTAAATACTTTTACATAATCTAATTCATTGTCTTTGAAAAAAGGGACAGTTGTTCTTAAAGATTTATTATCATTTTTATCTAAAATTATTTCAATCTTTTTATCATTAATTTCATTATTTCTAGTTGTAATATCTGGATGAAAATAAACTGTAAATCCAATAAATAAACCAAGAACAACTTGGGCAAGAATTTTTATTGAACCCTTTAATCCACTTTTATTTTTTTTAAAAACTTTTATATAATCATCAACAAAACCGAAAATTCCTAACCATACAGTAGTTATGATTAAAACTATTATATATATATTTTTAAAATCAGCAAATAAAAGTATTGGAATTATAGTTGATAAAATGATAATTATTCCCCCCATAGTAGGAGTTCCTTTTTTAGCACTTTCACCAGGTAGGTCTAACTTTCTTATGTTCTCGTCAATTTGTTTAGATTTTAAAAAATTTATAATTTTTTTACCAAATATTGTTGAAATGACTAAGGCTAATATGAATGTTATTGCAGATCTAAATGATAAGTATTGGAATAAGCTTGCGCCAGCTAATTGATAATTTTTTTCAAGATATTCAAATAAATAATAAAACATTACACAGCTATTTTTAAGGTTTTGGTTAATACTTCTTTATCATTAAATTTTATTTTTTTTGATTTAATAATTTGATAATCTTCATGTCCCTTTCCAGCTAACAATAAAATATCATCTTGTTTTGCAATTTTAGAAGCCTTTATTATAGCTTCTTTCCTATCAACAATATTTATAACTTTTGATTGATCTTCAATATCAACTCCACAAATCATATCATCTATAATTGATTCGGGTTCTTCATCTCTAGGATTATCAGATGTAAAAATTACAGTATTACTATATTTTGATGCAATCCTCCCCATTTTTAATCTTTTTTCTTTATCTCTTCCACCTCCACATCCAACAACAGTAATAATAGAATTTTCCTTGTGTTTTATTTCAATTATAGTTTCTAAAACATTTAATAATGCATCCGGGGAATGCGCATAATCGATAATTCCAATAATACCATTTTCAATAATTACATCAAACCTGCCATTTGGGTTTTTAAGCATACTCATTTTTATTAAAATTTCATCAAAATCTAAATTGAAAATTTTAGCAGTTGAAAAAACAGTTAATAAATTATATGCATTGAATCTTCCAATCAATTGTGTATTTATTTCTTTATCATCAATTTTTATTACTAAACCATTAAAACTGTTTTCCAAAATTTTTAATTTATAATCAGCATCAGTTTTTAACGACATTTTATATACTTTAGATTTTGTGTTTTGTATTATGTAATTAGAGTTTTTATCATCTATGTTTATTAATGATCTTGATTCTTTTCCTAGACAATCAAAAAACTCTTTTTTGACATTTAAATAATTTTTGAAGGTTTTATGATAATTTAAATGATCATGAGAAATATTTGTAAAAACTCCTAAAGAAAATTTTAAACCTGAAATTCTTCTTTGATCTATTGAGTGAGAAGAAACTTCCATAAAACAAAATTTGACTTGCGTTTTAACCATTTCATTTAAAAAATAATTTAAATCATAAGAGTCAGGTGTAGTTAAATTTGTTTTGTAAGATTTTGAATTTATAATTATTTCATTGGTAGAAATTAATGCACTCTTAATATTGTTTAAACTAAACATTTGGTACAATAAAGTTGAGCATGTAGTTTTACCATTTGTTCCTGTAGTTCCTACAAGATTTAATTTGCTACTAGGATTATCAAAGAAATTACAGCATATTCTAGAATAAGTGTCTTTTGAGGATTTTGTTTTTATGAATGTTATATTTTTAGTTTTGGTTTCAGGAATTACTTCACAAACTATACATTGGACTCCTTTCTTAATTACATTTTTAATATAATTGTGACCATCAAATTTTTCACCTTTAATGGCAATAAATAAATCACCTGGTTTTACTTCATTAGAGTTATTTGAAATTTTTTTAATATTTAAATCACTAGTTCCTATAATTTCTATATCTCTAATATTTTGAACTAATTTTTTTAACTCCATTATGAATCCAAATTATTTTTAGTTATGACTTTAGAATTTGTTTCGGTTAATTTTATTTTTTCTAAAATTTCTGAAAAGTTATATTCTTCAATTTCTGGGAATCTAGATGATATTTTTTCTGCAATTCTTTTGAAAACAGGTGCAGCTACATCAGAACCATAATATCCAATTTTTTTATTTGGTTTATGCACAACGACTATACAAGAATATTTAGGATTATTAGCTGGAAAATATCCAACAAAAGTAGATATATAGTCAACTTGATCAGTACCATATCCAACCTGAGCAGTTCCAGTTTTTCCTGCAATTTTTACATTCTTAGATCTTATATTTTTTGCAGTTCCATTTTCATGATTAATAACGTCATACAACATTTGCTGAACTGTTTCTAAAGTATTTTTAGAGCAAATTGAAGGGTTTAATACAGATTTTTTAAACTCTTGATTTTTATTACTTGAACCAAATTTATTAGTGCTTTCTAAAAATGTTGGCTTCAACATTTCACCTTCGTTTGCAACTGCATTGTAAAATGATAAAATTTGTAATGGTGTTAATAATATTCCATATCCATAAGACATCCATGGGAGTGATAATCCATTCCAATTTGAGTCAGATGGGTGAGGAATTTTTGGTTTTGGTTCTCCTTTTATTAACATATCAACAGAGTTATTTATCCCCATATTATATAATCTGTTGACAAATTTTTCTGATTTTCCATTATAGGCCTCGCTTATGATTTTTACCATGCCAGTATTTGATGAAAGTCTAAAAATGTCCATTGCGTTGATTTTTCCATATCCACCCTTTCTAGAGTCTCGCACTTTATATCCATAAAAGTCTACAACACCATTTTCTGTGTCAATTAGTTTTAAAGTATCAATAACCTGGTCCTCCAAAGCCGCAATCATTGTCATTAATTTAAAAGTTGAGCCAGGTTCCATTAATTCTCCAATACCATAATTTAACTTTTCATAATATTTTCCATTTTCTGTTCTTCCAAAATTTGATATTGCTTTAATTTTTCCAGTATTAACTTCCATTAAAATAGCAGTTGAATGGTCTGCCTCAAATTTTTCTGTTTGCTCAAGAAGATAATCATGAACTATGTCTTGCATGTAAGTATTTATAGTTGTATTAATGTCAAGTCCATTTATCGGATCTTTATTTAAATCGTTATCTAATACTTTCCATTGCCCATTTGATATTTTTCTTTTAATCATATTACCATTTTTCCCTCTCAAAAATTTGCCATAAGCATGTTCTAATCCGACTCCTCTGTAATTTCCATTATCATCTACTCTTTCATATCCAATAGTTCTTTCTGCAACTTTTCCTAAAGGGTATTCCCTTTTTATCTTAGACTCTACAATTAGACCTCCTTTTATAGAACCATATTTAAGAATTGGGAAGTTTTTAATTTTTTCAACTTTATCTCTTGAAATGTTTTTTAATAATGGTAAATACCTTTTATTTTCTCTCTTTCCATTATTTAAATATTCATACCAATATTGATTGTCTTTATCTGAATATTTTGATAACTGTTCAGATAATTCCATTAACTCAGATTCGAACACATTATTTGCAACAGTTTTTGAATCAAAAAATATATCGTATTTAGTTGTGGATGTAGCTAGCAAACTTCCGTCATCTGAAAAAATATTACCTCTTACTGAGTTAACTACAAAGTTTTTTAAAGTCTTATCTTCTGCAATTTTTCTGTACTTATCTCCTTCAACAAATTGTAAGTAAAAAAGTTTATATCCGATTCCAATCCCAAAAACCAATAAAATGGTTGAAATAAAATATAATCTCAATAAAAACTTACTCTTATTTTCCATTTGCAATAATTATTTTTAAAGGAGGATTTAATGAAGGTCTAATTTCTTTATCAACCAATTTCTTTCTTATAGATGACTCCATCTTAGATTTCATTAATTCTTTTCTGGTTTCTATATAACTATTTTCAACAATGTTTATTTCATTATTTAATTTGTTTATATTAAATATTTTTCGATCCACACTGTGAGACGAATAGATCATAACAACTGCAAGAAAAAAAATAAATAAAATGAACCTAACTGATTTTAAATTTGTTTTTTCTAACAAAAACTTACCTGCAATTATGTCAATTATTTTATTTCTCATATTAGCTTTGCTACTCTTAATTTTGCGCTTCTAGATCTAGGATTTTCTTTAATTTCTAAATCATTCGGCTTAATAAATTTTTTTATTTTGAAAATGGTTTTAATATTTCCAAATTCATCTTTTTCAGGTTCTTTATTGAAATTTCCATTCTTAAAAAACCTTTTTACTAACCTGTCTTCAATTGAATGATATGTAATTATTGAAGCAATTCCATTAGGCTTTAAAACCTTGGGAATTTGATTCAAAAGTTTTTTTAAACAACCTATTTCATCATTAACTTCTATTCTTAATGACTGGTAAATTCGTGCTAGGAATTTGTTCTCGTAACCTTTATTTAGGATAGGTTTTAAAGAATCATTTAGCTGATTAGAATTTTTAATTTCAATATTTTTTCTGTAATCACAAATCAATTTTGAAATTCTTCTAGAATTCGTTAAATCACCATTATAAAAAAACAGGTCTGCTAGTTTTTGTTCAGAATAAGTATTAACTATTTTTATTGCATTAATATTTTGATTTACATCCATTCTCATATCTAACTCATTATCACCCTCATAAGAAAAGCCTCTTTCTTTAATATCGAACTGATGAGATGAAACTCCTAAATCAGCTATTAAGCCATCGATTTTTTTAATTTTAAAAAAACTTAGATTTTGCATTAGATAAATAAAATTTTGTCTCAAAAAAATAAATCTGGAATCATTAATTTGATTTTGAAGTGCATCTTCATCAGTATCAAATGCAATTATTTTTCCTTCTTTATTTAATCTTTTCAGTATTTCTTTTGAATGCCCTCCACCTCCAAAAGTCAAATCGACATAAACACCATTTTTTTTTATTTTTAAACTATCTATTGACTCTTCTAATAAAACTGGATTATGATACATTTTTTTGATCGTCACCCATTACATCCTCAGTTAATTCTGCAAAATCAATTTTTGGATCATTAATATTTTGTTCATAAAGCTCTTTGTCCCATATTTCAATAATATTTATTGATGAGGATAAAACAACATGTTTTTTAAGATTTGAAACTGTTATTAAATCCTTAGGGATCAAAATTCTTCCATTAGAATCTAAGTCAATTGACCTAACGCCAGCAGTATATCTGCGAATAAAGTCATTATTCTTTTTTACAAAACGGTTCAACTTATTTACCCTTTCCATCATAACTTTCCATTCCTGATTTGGAAATAATTCTAAACAATTTTGAAAAACGGATCTTTTAAGAATAAATGAACTTGATGTTACTCCATCTAGCTGTTTTTTAAGCTGAGAAGGAATCATAATTCTTCCCTTATTATCAACAGTACATTCAAATGTTCCAACAAGATTGATCATATTCGATTAGCGTTACTATCAAATATATTGAAATTTTACCACATTTTACCACATTTTACCACATTGTTAATAATTTTTGAACGATCAATCTATTTTTCTATTAATATATTGATTATCAGTTTTTTATATATGATTATAATGGTTTTAAATTACCTTTGTTTAATCATTTTTCATCAAAATGAAATGTATATATTTGTTAAAGAATTAAATTTTGATTTAATAAATGACTAAAACTATTTCCGAAAATGGATTTAAATATTTTTCAGTTGGATCTGGAAAACCTATAGTTATTTTACATGGCTTAATGGGTGGATTAAGTAATTTTGATGGAGTTTTTAATTATTTTCCTGATCAAGGCTATAATGTTATTGCACCTGAACTACCTATTTATTCATCAAACATTTTAAATACTAATGTTAAGTTTTTTGCTGAATTTGTATATAAGTTTATAAAGTTTAAAAAGCTAAAAGATGTTATTATTTTAGGAAATTCATTGGGAGGTCATGTTGGACTAATTTTTTCCAAACTATATCCTAAACTAGTTAAAGGACTTGTACTTACTGGCAGCTCTGGACTTTACGAAAACTCAATGGGTGATTCATACCCAAAAAGAGAAGACTATGAATATATTAAAGAAAGAACCGAAGCTGTTTTTTTTAGCCCCAAGATTGCCACAAAAAAAATTATTGATGAGATATATGAGACTGTTAATGACAGAAAAAAATTGATTAAAATTTTAGCAATGGCTAAAAGTGCTATTAGACATAACATGTCTAAAGACCTGCCAAATATAAAAGTTAATACTGCCATAGTATGGGGCACTAATGATTCAGTCACTCCACCTGATGTTGCAAAAGATTTTAATAAGCTTCTACCTAACTCAGAGCTTTTTTGGATAAAGAAATGTGGGCATGCACCAATGATGGAACATCCTTCAGAGTTTAATACAATAATGAAAGGTTGGCTTGAAAGAAAAAAATTTTAAAAGTGGAAATAAAAAAAGCCATTTTCGAAAAAAGCAGTCCAAATATTGAAAATTGTCCAAAAGGAAATTTATTTGAAATAGCTTTTATAGGTAGGTCAAATGTTGGAAAGTCTAGTATCTTAAACATGCTTCTAAATAAAAAGAGCATAGCAAAAGTTTCCAAAACACCTGGAAAGACCAAGTTAATTAATTATTTTTTAATTAATGACAGCATATATTTTGTTGATTTACCAGGATATGGTTATGCTAAACTTTCAAAACAAAATAAATTTGTGATAAGTAAAATTACCAAATCATATTTTACGGACAGAGAACAGTTAAAACAAATTTTTTTATTAATTGATGTTCGTCATGAAATTCAGAAATCTGACTATAGTTTCATGGTTTTTCTAAAATCTTTAAACAAAGATTTTATTATAATTTTCACTAAAACAGACAAAATAAAAGATTTTTTAATTGAGGATCTTTGTAAAAATTATTTACAATCCATAAAAAATTTATATTCAAAAAATATATATTTTAAGAGCTCATCGAAATCTAAAAACGGAAAAGAAGAAATTCTAAATTATATTGAGAAAACAATAAATTAATCTACTTTTTTTTTAGTTCAAGTTTTTCAGCAAAATAATCACAGAATTGATTAAAAGCATCGTTCATCTTTTCATTATTTGTAGCCTTTAAATACGACTCAGATAAACTAACTAAAGTTTGATGAAAAAAAACATTCATTTGATCAACTGGCATGTCTTTTGTCCAAAGATCGATTTTCATGGTTTCTTGATTTTTATCATCCCATGATGAAAACAAAAAAGCTTTTGTTTTTTGATTATCAACTCCTCCATCTATTGCAGTCCAACTCATCTTCTCTGGAATTTTATTTTCATCAAGACATACACTTATAATAATATCAGTTTTTTTCATTTTTATTTAATTGGTTTATAATTAGATTTTAAATATAATTTGTAATTATCCATGCTTAAAATTTCAAAAATATTTTTATTCTTAGCAAATGATTTTACTATTTGATATCCAATCCATTTTCCTACCATAGGAGGTGATTCGTAATCAATACTTAAGCCAAATTTAGAAAATGGTGCATTGGCTAAAAATCTGTAATCTAGAGAACTTTTTGTTGAAAATAGTAAGTCGTTTTCAATAAAATATTTCCATACATTTTTTTTATTATTTTCAATCCATTTAGTTTGTTCTTTATTATAACCAAGAAATTGATTAACTGGAATATCAGAAATTAAATTCATAAGATAGATTATTTTACCATGATATATTAATTTAGAAACAAACTTCCTGTCAATTGGAACTCCAACATATCTAGATGATATTAATTCTGTTAAATCATTTTTTATAAAATCTGGTTTCATTTGAGAAGAGATGTGGTTTGGAATATTTTTATATAATAAATAATCATCCAGATAACAATCTAATGAAAGAAGAATTAAACTATCAGAATCTACAACCTTGTACTTATAATCAATACCATTATTAATTGATATAATTTTTGGAGGAATAAATTCAGAAAAATAAAACTTAGTTTTATTAAAAATTCTTTCAATTTCTGACTCAATTGACTCAATATCTTTAAAAACATCAAGAGATTTTTTAAAAATTTTTTTTCTAGTAGAGTCTTTTTTAATTGCAATCCAATCTGAAATCTGATACTGTCGCGGGAATAAATAAGGGTAATTTTCAATTAATATATCTAAAGAATCATCATTTGATTGAAAAAATTTTTTTTCAAACCTATCAAACTTAACATCATATGTTTTTTTTAGAACATTATTCTTTTTATTATTTTCAAAATCACAAGAGACAAAGAAAAGAGAAATTAATATTACAAAGATTTTACTTTGAATTTTAAAAGATTTAATTTGGCACTGAATTTGAATAATATTTTTTTTAAAACTAAACATTCCTAAATGGATAATTCAAAGTTAATCAAACACATTGTTAAATGGCTTAATTCATACTCAAAAAATTCCAATACTAAAGGTTTTATTATTGGAGTTTCAGGGGGAATTGATTCTGCTGTAACCTCTACTTTATGCTGCAGAACTAATCTTCCAACAATATGTTTGGAGATGCCTATACATCAATCTGATAAAGAATTAGAAAGATCCAAGAATCATATTCTATGGTTAAAAAACAATTATAATAATGTTGAAAGTAAGTATATTGATTTAACAAGTTCTTTTGAAGAAATAAAATCAAATTTATGTGATAACTCGACTGAAATAAACAATTTAGCTTTAGCTAATTCAAGATCTAGACTTAGAATGCTTACTTTATACTACCACGCTGCAATCAATAATTTTCTAGTTGTTGGAACTGGAAATAAAGTTGAAGATTTTGGCGTTGGATTTTATACAAAATATGGCGATGGGGGTGTTGATATTTCTCCAATAGCTGATTTAATGAAAAGTGAGGTTAAAGATATTGGAAAAGAAATGGGTATAAATAATGAAATTATAAAAGCTGATCCTACAGATGGTCTTTGGGATGATACTAGAACTGATGAAGTTCAAATTGGCGCAACATACAATGAATTAGAGTGGGCAATGAATGAATTAAAAAAAGAGAAAAAAGTTTCAGATTTTAATGGAAGAGAAAGAGAAGTTTTTCAAATCTTATTAAACTTTAACTCTTCAAATAAACATAAAATGATTCCAATACCAATTTGTGAAATACCAAATGATTTAAGAGTCTAAACTACTCTGTTTAATTTTTTTGATAATAAAGACTTAAGTTGATAATAATTAACTATTTCTTCTAAAGTGTCTTTATTA
Organism: Cryomorphaceae bacterium; assembly: GCA_003331885.1. Lineage (GTDB taxonomy): Bacteria > Bacteroidota > Bacteroidia > Flavobacteriales > Flavobacteriaceae > Eutrophosalina. Next base: position 16,901 of record QOPZ01000014.1, read on the forward strand.
AAGTTTTTATCATCCATATCACCACTTTTACTAAGTTCTTGAACTTTTTTATTTATAAGTAATGTTCGAAGAGTTAAAATAGTTTCGGTAACTAATTGTGATACAGATCTTCCTTTATCTTTAACAATTACATTTTTTGATCTCCAATTATGTAACTGATAAATTTCATCTTCAATTAAAATAGAAGTGACTAGTTCTGAAAGATTTTTAGGTAGAGAATTAATAAAAATTTTAGAATCAAAATCTTGCTTTTTTTGAAATACATCTATCAATTTTTTATAAAGAATTTTAAACTCTTCGTTTGCAAATTCAATTTCGTCAGATTGTAGGTCAAGGAAAATCTTTTCATGAACAAAAGATTTTATTTTTACAGGCTCATAGGAAATTTCACCATTATTGTTTTTTAACATTTTAATTTCATCAAAAACAACTTCGTTAAGTCCATATAAAATTAAAATTTCAATAATTTTCTTTTCTAATTTAAAAATTTGATCAGTTTTTTTTGGAATATCAATTTCAGTCTTAGTCCTCGATATATTACGATTAACTTTTGTAATTTGATTCAATTGTGCTAAGGCATTGAACAGAGTGTTTTCTGTAATTTCAAGCATATCTGAACACTGTTTTATATAGATTTCTTGTTTAATTCTATCTGGAATCTTTGAAATACTCGAAATAATATCATTAACAACTTGAGCTTTTTCAACTGCAGAATTTCTTGATGAATTATTTAAACTCTTTGCTTTGAATTCAATAAAATCAGTCGCATTGTCATGTAAATACGTTTTAATTTCCTCTGTGTTTTTGTTTTTTGCAAAACTATCTGGATCTTCATTTTCTGGAAATAAACATATTGAAACATTCATTCCCTCAGAAAGAATCATATCAATAGATCTAATAGTCGCATTTAAGCCAGCATTATCAGAATCAAAAAGCATTGTTACATTTTTAGTTAATCTTCTAATGATATTTATTTGATCAATAGTTAAAGCAGTACCTGATGAAGAAACTACATTTTTTACACCTTTTTGGTGAAAACGAATAACATCGGTATAGCCCTCAACAATAAAACAATTATCATCTTTTACTATTTGATTTTTTGAGTTATAAAGACCATATAAAATCTTGCTTTTGTTATAAATAATTGAATCAGGGCTGTTGATGTATTTAGCAGATTTTGTTGTACTATTAAGAACTCTTGCTCCAAATCCTACAGTTCTTCCAGAAATAGTTTTGATAGGAAAAATAATCCTAGAACTATAAATATCATTTTTATTTTTTGAAGAAATTAGACCCAGCGTTATAAAATCATCAATTTTATCATAACCACTACTAATGGCATGACTCTTTAAACTGTCTCTTTTACTAGTTAAACAACCAATCTCAAATTCATTAATTATATTTTGATCAAAGTTTCTTTCTTGTAAATAATTTAATGCAATATTTTTTCCAAAATCTGTTTCTTCTAATTGTGTTTTAAAAAACTTTTTAGCAAATTCACATATAACTATTAATTTCTCTTTTTTATCAGTTATTTCTTTTTGTTCAGATGAAATTGCAGTTTCTTCAACTTCAATATTATATTTTTTTGCTAAAAATTTTATTGCTTGCGGATAAGATAATTGTTCGTGTTCCATTAAAAAAGCTACAATATTCCCACCCTTTCCACTACTAAAATCTTTCCAAATTTGCTTTGAAGGTGATATCATAAAGCTTGGAGTTTTTTCATTAGTAAAAGGACTTAAACCCTTATAATTAGAGCCAGACTTTTTTAACTGAATAAATTCACCAATTACTTCCTCTACTCTGGAAATTTCAAAAACTTTTTCTATTGTATTTTTTGATATCAATTTTAATATTTTCTTTGGATTACATAATTTATCATTGATATTAATGAATCTTTATAACGACTATCTTGAAAATCTTCTAATTCTTTCAAAGAAAGTTGATGATATTTATTCATAGTTTCAATTGCATAATTAAGGCCACCTCTTTCTTTAACTAAACTAATAATTTGATTTATTAAAGTTCTACTTTTATTTCTCTTTTTTAAGGAATTAACTATCCATTTCCTTTCTTTTTTCTCTACATTATTCAAAGTATAAATTAAAGGCAATGTTAATTTTTTTTGTTTAATGTCGATTCCTCTTGGTTTACCAATTCTTGATTTTCCATAGTCAAATAGGTCATCTTTTATTTGGAAAGCAATTCCAATATACATTCCCAATTTTGAAATTTTTTCTATTTGATTTGAATTAGTTGTAACTGAAATTGCAGCAATTTTACAACACGAGCTTATTAAGGAAGCTGTTTTTTTTTGAATAATTTCAAAATAAGTTTTTTCATCAATATTTAATTTTTTTGTCTTTTCAATTTGCAACAACTCGCCTTCACTCATTTGTTTCACAGATTCAGAAATCACATCCAATATATCATAGTCTTTGTTGTCGATACAAAGAAGCATACCTTTTGAAAGAAGAAAATCACCAACTAAAACTGCTATCTTATTTTTCCAAATTGCGTTAATGGAAAAAAAACCTCTTCTTTTATTACTCTCATCAACTACATCATCATGAATCAGTGTAGCGGTATGTATTAATTCAATCACAGAGGCTCCCCTATAAACTTTATCGTTAACTTTTCCATTACTTAATAACTTTGAACATAAAAAAATTAACATCGGTCTCATTTGCTTGCCTTTTCTTTTAATTATATAGTGTGTTATTCTATTTAACAAAGGCACTTTAGACAACATTAGTTTTGAAAATTTTTCCTCAAAAACTTCCATTTCTTTTGAAATAGGTTCTCTTATTTCATAAACTTTACTCACAAAATTTAATTTATTTTAATTTAATGTTTATTTGCCAATTGACCACAAGCTGCTTGGATATCTTTTCCTCTTGACCTTCTAACAGATACAGGGATTTTATTATCCTTTAAAATATTTAAGTAGTTATTAATCCATATTTCATCAGCTGATTCAAAATTAGAATTTCCAATACTGTTATATTCAATCAGATTTATTTTAGATGGTATTCTTTTACAAATACTTACTAATGCATTAATATGATTAAAATCATCATTTATATTATTCCAAATCAAATATTCAAAAGTTATTCTTTTTTTCGTTTTTTCATACCAATATTCTAAACTTTCAACAAGATCTTTAATAGGAAATGATTTTGAAAATGGCATTATTTTATTTCTAGTATGTTCAATTGCAGAATGTAGAGAAACTGCTAAATTAAATTTAACATTATCATCTGCCATTTTTTTAATCATTTTAGAAATTCCAGACGTTGATACTGTTATTTTCTTATATGAAATACCAATACCATAATCACTAGTTATATAATCTATCGATTCAATTACGTTTTTGTAGTTCAGTAGGGGTTCTCCCATTCCCATGAAAACAATGTTGGAAATTGAA
>QOPZ01000015.1 GCA_003331885.1 Cryomorphaceae bacterium
ATGAAAGTGATTATGATAAAATTCTTGAAGATAATACCTTCAATTTTATTGATTTAGATAGTTTTTCACCAAATAAACAGTTGACTATAGAAGTTGTTCATTCAGATGGTTCAATTGATATAATTAAAACAAATCATACCTATAATGCTCCGCAAATTGAATGGTATAAAGAAGGTTCTGCACTTAATCTAATAAAAAAAGGGGCTTAAAATAAACCCCTTTTCTAAGTAATCATTTTACGATATATTTATTATTGTACTTCTTGAAGTTTAATAAATATCCCTACTACGTCTAATTATTCAGCAGCAGCTATTGATAATTCTAGTTCAGCTTTTAAATGACTTTGATCACTGTGTTGCCATTCATTAATAACTTTTCCATCTTCTCCCCAAAGATATCCTATATGGCAAGGAATTTCAACAGTTTCTCCACTAAATTTTCCAGTACCTTTCCATATAAACCATGCTTGTGAAACATAACCATATTCAGGGTAATTTATTGTTTGAACAAATGCAATTTCATTTACTTCCTCACCGTCACCCCAACTCATAGAGATATCATCATAAAGTTCATGATGCAGACCAATTAAAGATTTAGCTTCATCGTAACCAATTGGATCAGTTACATTTCCGTAAAATTGTAAGTCTTGAGACCATATATCTCCTTCAAAATTTTGATTCATATATTCAACGTATGCCTGTTTTATTGCGTTTGATTTTTTATCCTCAAATGTAACTTGAACACCTGTTGATGTACAGCCAACAAACAAAGCTGCTATAAATACTAAAATTATTTTTTTCATATATATATTATTTAAATATTAAAATTATTCTGAAGCAGCCATAGAAGCCTCAATGACAGCAGTAGCATTAACAGAATCGAAAAACTGATATATCGTCTGAACTTGACCTTCGTCGTTCCAAACATAAATAACATGAACTGGAATAGTCAAAGCATCACCAGTTGAAATAGATGTACCATTCCACGTAAACCATACTTGTGTTACAGAGGCAGGTTTATTTGCCGGTCCAGCTGGATAATTTGTAGACTCAACCCAAGCGCCAATATCATCTCCTCCTTCTTCTTGAGACCAAGATGTTGAGATTGCATCAAAAATTGAGTGTTCAAGTTCGTGTATAGCCCTAACATCGCCAGCTGAAACTGATTCTTGACTATTTATGTAAATCTCAGCATCATCTGAAATTATTGCCATCATTGAATCAATATCACCATCTACATAATATTGTAAATGTTCTCTAATTGTATTTGAATTTTCATCATCAAATGTTACTTGAACGCCTGTAGATGTGCAGCCAACAAACAAAGCTGCTATAAATACTAAAATTATTTTTTTCATAATTATTAAATTTTAATTGTTATTTACAAAATTTTCTATTTGAACTGACATTCCATTTACATCCATCCAATCACTAAAGCCAGTAATTTTACCATCATCACCAAAGTTTATGAGTCCATACCACTTATTTCCTCCTTCAGCTCCGGTTTCTGTATGTTTCCATTTCCAAACTCCATAAACACGTAATCCATTTGGTTCAGAACTTGGTGTCGCACTTGAATATAAAGAACCAGACCAGTATGCTGAATTAGCATTTGGATCTGCATCTGGATTCATATTAGGACCTTCTCCTTCTGAAAAGAAAATATTATCAAAGTTGTCAAAATAACCTTGCACTGCAGATTGAAAATCTTCATAATTAAGTAATTCACCTCCATTATAATATGGTGGACTCCATTGAACAGATTCAGAGACTACACTCATAGTCAAATCCATATCTTCAGCATTAAATCCTTTTGCAAAAGTTCTAAAAGATTCAATTTGTTGCTCAAATTTTGCTTGATTTTCCTCAGATACTGCATCAGGTGCTGGAGATTGACACGCAATAAAAGCAGTAAGGAAAAATAATATAAATAGCTTTTTCATATATTGTTTTATTATAAATTGATTTGTGAATGTAATAAATTAATGTGAAAATGAAGTTATCTATATATTAATAACCCCACATATCAACTTCAAAATCTAAAATTTCTTTTTTTATTCTTTCAGATTCCATAATTAGTCTTAGTTGATATTGAAATTTATCTTCACCTGCTCTAGGTCTTATGTAGTCTCTTATTGTTCTATCCCCATAGATATTATCATACTTGTATATATATGAGCTAAACCTTCTATTAATTAGTAGTGCATCAAAAGAAATTCTATTATTATTATTTCGATCATTAAAAACCAAATGTTTATTCAATTCATTTCTTATGGATGGATACCAGATCCAAAAATATGTTGACTCTCTTTTTGCATTATCTACTCCACTTTTTAAATCTTCAGTGTTAGCTCCTACAGGTTGTAGTCCAAGAAGTCTATATTTTAGTTCAGAAGCTTTTTTGTCGAAATACCAAATTCCTTTAATATTATAGCCTCCAATTTCGTTTGATTTTACATATAATGTCTGAGTCCCTGTTTTCCTGGAAACAAGTTCATAACTGATTAAGTCTCTTATTTCTTTAGAGTTTAATTTATCAAACTTAGAAAAATCATCTGTATTATAAATTTCAAGGCTTGCACCAGTAGAATCTTTATCAATCTCTCTTATTATATATTCACTAATAATTCTCCAAAAAGATTTTCTACCTATCTTATTTTGCTCATCATTAACTGGAAATAATAATGGAAAGTTTAATTTTTCATTTAAATCAATGTATTCATAAGTAACTTTAGACCATAAAATATCGTTTTCTTCAACTTCATTAAATTCAAGAGAATTAACATTATTTAATGCTTTATCTTCAAATTGAGAAGGCTTTTCAGCATTCAAAAGAGATGTTTGCGAAAACAAAGCATTTGAAAATAAAATAAAAAATGTAATTAAAATTCTCATGTTTACTGTTTTTTAAGTGTAAAGTCATTTACTTTATAAGCAAACGCTTCACTTTTATCATTTCCTTCCCATCCAATTGCCTCAATACTTGAAAATATAATAGGAGTTCCAGCAGGTGCTTGCCTCACATAATCTTCTGCTAATCCTTCAATAAAATTACCATTAATAGTAAGAGCCTGATTCGTTCCGACGCTTATAATAAATTTTGTTACCTCAACGTTAAATTCATAATCAAAATCAGCAGGTTTATATCCAGAGATTTGTCCGTTCAAAATATTAAACTGAGAAACAGTTGAACCTGATGGATAAGATTTATCATTTTCAATAGCACCAATTCCATCGGGAGCTTTTTTGACTCTGAAAGGTTTAGGTTCAGAAACAGAGGGCTGACCATTTATTAGTCCTCTAACCTGTATAAATGCCTCAGTTGCACCTGCAACGGGCTTAGCTGTAAAGTTAGCACCAGCTATATTGGTAGATGCAAGTGTAACATTAGATTCACTCTGATTTACTTGAACAAGTTGAACAGCACCTGGAAGAACAACATTAACCGGATTCTTTAATCCTTCATAGAGAATATTCATCCTAATAGCCTCAACAGTTGCAGTAGATGGTTTCTCAATTATAGAAAATTCTTCGTCAATTGAAATAGTAGTTACATTTCTATCATCTAACTTAGTAACAGATCCAACTAGCTTATAACTTCCTGTTTGAGATAATTTTTTCTTGAAAACAATTTGACCTTCTTCAATTTCATAATCTGTACCCTCAACTAAACTTCTAGGCTGAGTAGAACCAGGGAACTGTAATTTTAGGTCTTGTTCCTCAAAATCAAAGGAAGTTGATTTTTGACCCATAATAATTCTTCCATCAAATACTTCCCCAGAAAAATATTGTGCTTTAGGGGTTTTCAAATATGCTTGTAATACACCTCCACCAGTCGTTGCAACTGCAATTTCACCAAGAATTACTGAAAGTAACTTGTTTTCAACATATCTAGCATTATTTTGAGTTTTTGTCATTTTTGAAAGAGACGCAACAAGTGGGAATCCTTTAAATTCATAATCCATAAAATCTAACTCTTTTCCTTCACTGTTAAGTTTTAATCCGTCTTCTGGATAATCAAATCTGGAATCTAAATCACTTAAAACACTCTGAAGGTTTTTTAAAGCAACCTCATCAGATGCATATTTAGGATCATTAGATGCAATACTGTCAATAATTGATGTTAAATCTTTATTAAAGTTTATAAAATTATCTCTGTATAAGGCACCAGGTTCAAGTAATTCTGACCTTTCAAAAAATAATTCATCAAGAGGACCTGATTTATCCATAATTTGATAATCCGTCATTTGTTGATTTGGTTTGCTACTATCTGACTTGTTTTTAACATCTCTTAAGTATTTGGTTCCTTCTTTATCGCTATCTAGTAATTCATTTTTCAAATCACTTAAATAACTTACATAGGTATCAGATTTTGATTTTAATAATTGTACAAAAGGGTAAATTACCTGGTATTCAGGTTGAGATTGCAAGTTATCAATGGTAGCATACTTTACAGTATTATCATTGGAAAGCTGCTTGATGCTAGTTTCTAAATCTTCATTAATTACACCAATTGTTGCTAATACTTCCTTACTAATATTTAATGCAAGCATAGCGATAAACACAAGATACATCATGTTTATCATCTTTTGTCTAGTATCTACTTTTCCAGCCATAGATTAATTTTTCATGCCCTCAAGCATAGCTGCATACTTGGCGTTAAGTTCATTAATAGTTTGTTTCATTTGATTAAGTTCTTCACCTAAACCTTCAGGGATATTCATTGAACCAGTTGAAGAATTTATTTCTGATAAATTAGAACTTAATGAATCATATAACTCGTTAATAGTTTTTACCTTAGAAGCGGCACTAGCTAGGTTTGAGCTGTAAGAGTTCATATTTTCATTAATGTCTGATGGAACAACAATAGCAGAAGTTGCCTTAGCAGCATTTGTTAAATTACTATTTAAAGCAGATAAGCCAGCAACAGTTTGATCTACTGCACTTTGAAGATTTTGCGTTTCAGCTTCAATTGTTTGAAGGCCTTTATCTTCAACAGATGAGTCTCCAGTCATATATCCTTGTACACCTGCTATTCCAAAAATTATAGCTTCTGTAATTAATCCAACAGTTAACATAAGATCACCAGTTATTGGACCAAAATCTTGGTGAGTAATTTTTAATAGTGCTCCTATAATAACGACTGATGCACCAACTCCAAACATTAATTCAATAACATTTTCTGGTAAAAATTTCTTTTTTGTTTTTGCTTTTTTCATAATTTTTTTGATTTAAAATATTTTATTTGGGTTTTCCTGAAATCCAACGTCTTCACCCATGTAACTTTGGACAGTTCTAAAACCTATATAAGATCTTTTTTTATTTTGAAGTTCATAATCTCTAGATGAAACTTTCAAAAAGTGAGCAACATCTTTCCAAGAACCTCCACGGACAACTTTCCGTTGATTATTGTTATTACCTTCAATATTTGGATTTAATCCTGAAACAAAATCTTTTGATGATTTTTCAAAATTTGAATCAGTCCATTCTGAAACGTTTCCGGACATATTAAATAAGCCATAATCATTTGGCCAGTAGGATTCAGCTTCAGCAGTGTATAAAATTTGATCCGCAATGTAGTCGCCTCTTTCTGGTTTAAAATTTGCTAGGAAACATCCTTTATCGTCATAAGTATATGGACCTCCCCAAGGATATTCAGCTCTTTCCAATCCACCTCTTGCAGCATATTCCCATTCAGCTTCAGTTGGAAGTCTAAAATCACTTACTAATTGAATATTTTTCTTTGCTTTTCTTTGATGTTGATTTTTATAAAAAGTTCTCCAATGAGCGAAAGCCTTTGCTTGTTCCCATGAAACACCAACTACAGGGTATTCAGCATAAGCATCGTGCCAAAAGTAGTCGTTGTGCATGGGTTCATTGTAACTAAAGGAAAAATCTCTATACCAAACAGTTGTATCAGGGTATATTTCAATTGCCTTGTATTCGTTCCATTTGTTCTTTTCTGAGTTAAATTCCCTTGAATTATACTTAATTTTTTTTGTTTTGAATGCTTTTAATCCATTTGGGGTTGAATCAGCAGGGAAAAAATATCCATCATAGTCATTTAATAAGTCTGGTCCAATTCCACCCTCTAAAACAGCAGCATAATTAGCATCTGGATAATCTGTTCTTTCCCAAATTAATTTAGTGTCCCAATTAAGTCTGTATGTAGATTTATCATCGATATCCAATTCTCCTTTGAAATTTTCTTCCAAATATTCTTGATAAGCAGTTTTTTCTTCACCATCATCTACTCTATTGTATATTGGCATAAAATCCCACAAGGGGTCATCTTCTTTGATTTCCTCACCTATTTTATTGTAAGCAGCTACTGCCAATTCTGTTCTGACCACGGAGTCTCTAACCCAATTAACAAATTGTCTGTATTCACTATTTGTAATTTCGGTTTCATCCATGTAAAAAGCTTTTATGGATACAGTTTTAAGTGATGGATTTTGGTCAAGTAAAACATTTGGATTAGAAGGTCCCATTGTAAATGATCCAGAGGGAATTAGAACCATTCCATGAGGTTTATCAGCAAAAAACTTATTAGCTTTTGTTCCAACTAATTCACCTCTATCATTCTTAGAACAAGAGATGAAGACCATTAATAATACAATAAAATAGAACCTTTTTTTCATAGTTGTCAATTAAGGTCAATCAAAATTTGTGCCCTAAAATAACAATTTTGAATTAATTTCATGTTATTTTATTTTTTAATCTTGTTAAAATCCTTTCTGAAATAATAGAATTTTTACAGTTAAAATAATCATTATATGTACAAGAAATAATATTTTTTTCAACTGATACAATATTATCATTTATAAACTCTACCCACCAACGATCAGATAATAAACTATGGTAAAATTTAAATTTATAATTATCAATTTCTATAAAATAATAGGTAAAGTTATCATTGTCACTATCCGGAGTCTCATCAATTCTAGCTGAAAAACCATCAATTACATACCAAACTGATTCCGCCAATAATGAATTCAAAATTGAAAAGTCCCAATTCTCAAAGTAAGAAATTACATTAGATTTTAAACTTGCACCTGAAAATCTTGATAGAGAACAAAATTCATATGATGTTAAACCATTAGGATATTGATGTGCATTATTAATATCACCAGATTTAATTGATTTAATATTAAAGGATATTAAGTTAGAATCTCTTAAAATTGGTTCAGCTTCATTTAAATCTGATTTAACCTTACCTAAACTTAATGATTCAAATTTCATTTTTTTAATTAAATCTATCTCATCAAGTGAATTTAAATGCTTTTGAAAACCAATATTTGAAAAATGATTTAGTTTATTATTTTCATCCATTATTATTTTTGATAAGTAAGACTCCTTATTTTCATTGGAAAATTCCAATTTATTATTTACAGCTACTAAATTAATTTTGCTTAGATATTTTTTTAATGATGAATATAAATCTAAAGTAAAGTCTTGCGAACCACCTATTGTTATAACAAAAATTTGATTATTTATAAAGAAATCGATAATACTTTTTAAAGCAAATTGTGTGTCTGAAACTAAATTGCCTTTAACTAAATTACCTAAATCAAAAAAATTTATATTCCAGTCTGAATAAAACAAGGAATAAAATTTCTTGCGAAAATCTTTATCAGCATTAAAAGACTTTGAATTTGTGGTATCTAATCTATAATCACTGATAGAGAAAATTACTAAATCAGATGATTCAATTCTACTTAAATCATCACGGCCATTGATTTTTATATTTTTCCCAATTTGATTAAAATTTAGATTTTCAACAAAATCAATTAATTTTTTATCTACGGAATCAAAATATTCAGGAAACAAAATCTTATTTTTTCTTAATTTTTAAATATTCCTTGGCTTGTTTTAAGCTTATTTTTTTAGGATCAATATTTTTAGCTAACGGGATTCGCTTTTTACCTTTAATAATATAAATTTTTGACCATCTTCCTTTTTCTATAGTAATACCCTCTGATGACCAGTCAACAATAATCTTTTCCTTATCCTTTTTAATTTTGTCTTCAATTAATTCAATACAATCTTTTTCATTCAGTTTATCAAAATCGTAATTCTTATTAACATTGATAAAAGTGTTATTCCATTTAATAAAAGGACCAAATCTTCCCCTTCCTTTGGAAACATCAAAAGTTTTATAATTAGCTATTGGTTTATCTGCCTCTCTTTTTAACTCAATAAGCTCAATAGATTTTTCTAGAGTTATTGTGAAAGGATTAAACCCATCTGGAATTGAAATAAATTTTTTATCAAAACGTATATATGGACCATATCTACCGATATTAGCCTCAATTTTCTCATTTTCATATTCACCAACAAAAACAGGTAATTCAAATAATTTTAAAGCATCATCGTATGAAATTTTACTAATTTGTTGATCAGGCAATAAACTTGCAAAAACAGGTTTTTCTTCTTCATCTACTTTACCAATCTGAGCAATGGGACCATATTTACCAAGTTTTACACTTAGTTGTCTTCCAGACTTTGGATCAACTCCTAATATTCTTTCTCCAGTTTCTCTTTTTGCATTTTTTTGAACATCATCTATTACACTACTGAAAGGATCATAAAAATTGTGTATTATCGATTTCCAGTCTTTAGATCCATTTGCAATATAATCAAACTCATTTTCGACAGATGCAGTAAAGTTGTAATCAATTATATTTTTAAAATTATTGGTTAAAAACTGATTTACCAATAAACCTACTTCACTAGGAACAAGTTTTCCCTTATTAGAGCCAAAATTTTCTTTATTTATTTTTTTTGATACATCTGAGTCAATTACATATTGAATAATATCTCTGGTTTTGGCATTATTTGAGCCTTTAAAGACATATTTTCTATTCATTACAGTTGAAATTGTTGGAGCATAAGTAGATGGTCTTCCTATACCCAATTCCTCTAATTTTTTAACCAATGAGGCTTCAGAGTATCTGAACGGAGGCTTGCTAAAAGATTCTGTTACATATATTTTTTCTTTTATTATAGTTTCGCCATTGGAGAAGCTTGGTAGAATATTATTCTTTTCTTCATTTTGAGGAATATCATCTTTTGATTCACGGTATAACTTTAAAAAACCATCAAATCTAATTACTTCACCCTCAGATTGAAAATATCCTTCATGATTATCTGAATCAATTTTGACAATTGTTTTATCAACTAAAGCATCTGACATCTGACTGGCAACAGTTCTTTTCCAAATAAGATCATACAAATTTGATTGATCTGAATCTATATTTAATACATTGTTAGAAAACTTCGTAGGCCTTACTGCTTCATGAGCTTGTTGTGCATTTTTATTTTTATTAGAAAAATTTCTAGTTTTCGAATATTTCTCTCCAAATTCAGATTTCACTGTTTTTTGAATAGAGCTCAATGCAGTTTCAGAAAGTGTTACACTGTCGGTTCTCATGTATGTTATATGACCAGATTCGTAAAGTTTTTGAGCTGCTTGCATAGTTCTTGAAACATTAAATCCTAACTTCCTTGAAGCTTCTTGTTGTAGAGTTGATGTTGTAAATGGTGGAGAAGGTTTTTTTGACAGTGGACTTTGTTTTACGGAGTTAACTGAAAAATTAGCATTCTTAAACCCATTAATAAAATCACTTAAATTTTCTTCATTTTTAATACTTGATGAATATTTAGCTTTAAATCTATCTCCATCATTATTTATGAAGTCTGCAGATGTTTTATAAGAACTTTCTGGAATAAAATCTAAAATTTCTTTTTCTCTATCAGAAATTAATCTTAGCGCAACTGATTGAACCCTTCCTGCAGAAAGCCCACCTTTAACTTTTCTCCAAAGTATTGGTGAAATCTTATAGCCAACTAAGCGATCAATAACTCTTCTTGCTTGTTGAGCATCAACTAATGATTTATTTATTTTTCTTGGATTTTTAATAGCATCTTTTATTGCTTTTTCTGTAATTTCTCTAAAAACTATTCTTTTAGTTTTAGATTCATCTAAATTTAAATTTTCAGAAAGATGCCATGCAATTGCTTCACCCTCTCTATCTTCATCACTAGCTAGCCAAACCGTATCAACTTTTTTTAATTCCTTCTTTAAATTTTTAACTAAATCCTTTTTATCTTTTGAAATAATATACTTGGGATTATAATCGTTTTCTAAATCAATACCAAGCTCATTAGAGGGCAAATCTGAAATATGTCCATTACTGGAAACGACTTTAAAATCACTTCCAAGAAATTTTTCAATTGTCTTAGCTTTTGCTGGAGATTCTACGATTACTAAATTTTTTGACATTATTTTAGATTGGATGACAAATGTATATTTTTTTTTTAAAAATTATATTTTATGTAAAATTATCAATAGTAAAGCCACAACACAATTAAAAACATGACATTTTGACATCTTTTTATATATTTGCATCTTACAATTAATTTTAATGTTTACTAATATTGCTGAAATATCGAAGACAAAAAAAGGAATTTCCAACTTAAAAAAATTCTCAATTATTTCGTATGGATGTCAAATGAATGTTTCTGATTCTGAAGTTGTGGCATCAATTTTAGAAAATATTGGATATTCATACTCTGATGATTTAAATAATTCTGACTTAATATTATTGAATACATGTTCAATTAGAGAAAAGGCAGAGTTAACAGTGCGTAAAAAACTTGAAAGTATAAATTCAATTAAAAAAAATAATAAAAATCTTAAAGTTGGTGTCTTGGGATGTATGGCAGAAAGATTAAAAGATAAGTTTTTAATTGAAGAAAAAATTGTTGATTTAGTTGTTGGACCTGATGCATATCGTGATATACCAAATCTATTAAAAGAAATAGAAGACGGTAATGATGCAGTAAATGTTCTTTTGTCAAAAGAAGAGACCTATGCTGATATTAATCCTAGTAGATTTAATACTAATGGTATAAATGCATTTGTTTCAATAACAAGAGGATGTGATAATATGTGTACATTTTGTATTGTTCCATTCACTCGTGGAAGAGAAAGAAGCCGAGATCCAAAGACAATTTTAAATGAGATAAACGAATTAGTAGAAAATGGATATAAAGAAATTACTTTGTTAGGTCAAAATGTAGATAGTTACTTATGGTATGGTGGAGGCTTAAAAAAAGATTATATCAAAGCTTCTAAAATTCAAAAACAAACCTCAATTAATTTTTCCAAATTATTAGAATTAGTTGCTAAAAGTTTTCCAAATACAAGGATAAGATTTACAACATCAAATCCTCAGGACATGGATGATGATGTACTTTACACTATGGCTAAGTATAGCAATATTTGTAATCACATACATCTTCCGGTACAATCTGGAAGTGATGAAATACTCAATAAAATGAATAGAAAGCACACTGTTTTTGAGTATTTAAATCTTATAAAAAAAATAAAAAGAATATTACCAGATTGCAGTATTTCTCAAGACATGATAACTGGATTTCCTGATGAAACTGAAGATGATCATTTAGCTACTCTAAATTTAATGGATAATGTTAAATATGACTTTGGGTTTATGTTTAAATATTCTGAAAGACCAGGCACTCTTGCAGCAAGAAAATTAAATGATAATGTTCCAGAGGAAATAAAAAAACGAAGGCTTAGTGAAATTATTGACCTTCAATTAAAACATAGTTTTGAAAATTTATCAAAATATGTAGGTAAAAAAGTTGAGGTATTAATTGAAAAAGAATCAAAAAAATCTGACAATCATTGGGCTGGAAGAAATCCTCAAAACATAATTGTTGTTTTCCCAAAAAAGAATTTTTTAAGGGGTGAATATGCTACTGTAAAGATTATTAATCATACTTCTACTACATTGATAGGTGAAGTAATAATAGCTTAAAATTTTGAATACTGAAATACAAAATATTAAACAAAGATTTGAAATTATAGGAAATTATCCTGGACTTGATAGGGCAATTGAAAAATCTATGAGAGTTTCTCCAACTGATATAACAGTATTGGTTACAGGTGAAAGTGGAGTCGGTAAAGAGTCTTTTCCTAAAATAATTCATCAATTATCTCACAGAAAACATAATAAATTTATTGCTGTTAACTGTGGTGCTATCCCTGAAGGAACAATTGATTCCGAACTTTTTGGGCATGAAAAAGGTGCTTTTACTGGAGCTACTTCTAACAGATCTGGTTACTTTGAAGTTGCTGATGGAGGAACAATTTTTCTAGATGAGGTTGGAGAACTTCCCTTGACGACTCAGGTCAGACTTTTAAGAGTACTTGAAAATGGAGAATTTATTAAAGTTGGTTCATCAAATGTTCAAAAAACAAATGTAAGAATTGTAGCTGCAACGAATTTAAATATGGAAGATGCTATCTCAAAAGGAAAATTTAGAGAAGATTTATATTACAGACTAAGTACAGTTGAAATAAAAATACCTCCATTACGTCAAAGAAAAAGTGACATTATATTATTATTTAGAAAATTTGCTTCAGATTTTGCTAAAAAATATAATATGCCAACAGTTAGATTAGATGATGATGCACAAAGAATTATGCAAAACTACAGATGGAATGGAAACATTCGTCAACTTAAAAACATTACTGAACAATTATCTGTTTTAGAACAAGAAAGGGGGATTTCTGGCGCAATGATTTCTTCATATCTTCCTAACCCAAAAAATAATTTACCTGCGATTGTTTCTAAAAGTGACGGTCAATCAGATTTTTCATCTGAGAGAGAAATATTATATAAGATTCTTTTTGACATGAAAAAAGATCTCAATGAATTAAAAAAATTAACAAATAATCTTAAAAAAAATCCACCTTCTAATCCATCTGAAATAGATGAAATTGAAAATTTTATTACTCAAAATTTTAATGAACATAAAAAACCTTCTAATTTAGAATCAAATTTTTTAGAAGCAGAAAAAATAGAATTAAAAGACGACAAATACTCTTTTGCTGAAGAGGTGGTGGAAGAAGAGACATTGTCATTACAAGACAAAGAATTAGAGTTAATTATAAAAGCTCTTGAAAGAAATAAAGGTAGGCGAAAAGCAGCTGCAAAAGAGCTCGGTATATCTGAGAGGACACTATACAGAAAAATTAAACAATATGATCTCGAAATTTAATAGGAATTATAAATATTTAATTCTTTTTCTTTTCACTTATGGGTGCGGTAACTACTCATTCACAGGCGCATCAATCCCAGAGGGTACAGAATCATTTCAGGTTAACCTTTTCGAAAATAACGCAGGTAATAATGTAGGTTCAATTTTTGAGCCTGGTCTTGATAGAGACTTTACAATTGCTCTTCAAAATATTTTGGAAAATCAAACAAATCTTCAAATGGTTCAAAGTAATGGGGATTTACTTTATGAAGGAGAAATTGTTGAATACAGGGTTAGTCCAATGACGGCTACAGCAGACTTAAATGCAGCTCAAAATAGATTGTCAATAAGCATAAGTGTTAATTTTCAAAATTTTAAAAAAGAAGATGATGGATTTGAAAGAAGGTTTTCTTTTTATTTTGACTATCCGGCTGAACAACAACTTATTTCAATTAAAAGTGAAGCGCATGATATTATTTTTGAGAGGATCACACAAGACATCTTTAATGCATCTTTAGCAAAATGGTAGAAAACAGCAAACAATCAATAATTAAGTTACTACGTAATAACAAAGAGTTGAAAAAAAATGATATGAAACTTTTAAAAAAAGTTTCTAAAAAATTTCCTTTTTTTTTAC
Organism: Cryomorphaceae bacterium; assembly: GCA_003331885.1. GTDB lineage: Bacteria > Bacteroidota > Bacteroidia > Flavobacteriales > Flavobacteriaceae > Eutrophosalina. The sequence continues at coordinate 13,708 of QOPZ01000015.1, forward strand.
CTGTAAAAGTTTTGAAATTAGTTTTAGCTAAAAAACATCAAACAATCGACTATAATAAAATACTAAAATCTACATCAATAAATATAACTGATAGAATTCATCTATATAATTTGTTAAATAATGATATACTAAAAAATGATGAAAAACAATCCCTAATTGATGAATTAAAAAAAATAAATTATGAAAAAGAGGTCTCGTTTTTAGATTGGCTTTCAGAATCTAAACCCACACCAAATAGTTCCTTGGAGCAAATTAAAAAATCATTTTCCAGCAGATTAGATATTCATGACTTAAAAGCTAAAAAACATGCAAAAAATAAAAAAATAAAAAAACAAGACTACATGACTGAAACTTTGGCTAAAATTTATGTAAAACAAGGTAAGTATGAAGATGCTCTAAAAGCTTATAAGATATTATGTTTGAAATATCCAGAAAAAATCAGTTTATTTGCAGACCAAATTAAGATTATAAAAAAACAAATTAAAAAACAATAATGTATAACATAATACTTTTTTTGATAATATTTCTATCATTTCTGCTTGTTTTAGTAATTATGGTTCAAAATCCAAAAGGTGGAGGTTTAGCCTCAACATTTGGTGGAGATTCTCAGCAAATAGGTGGAGTAAAAAAAACAACTGATTTTTTAGATAGAAGTACATGGATATTAGCCTCACTTCTTTTCCTTTTAATACTATTTTCAAACATAACACTTATATCAGGAAATGAATCTTCTGATTCTGAACTATTAAACAACTCTGATGAAGTATTTATTGAAGAAATACTTGAAGATGATAATAGTCCAAGTAGTGATGATTTAAACCTAGATGACTGATATGTCATCATGACAGAATTATTGCTGAAAAAGTATCATTTTGACATCATTTAATATTTGGCATGATTGATGAAAAAAATTAATAAAATTAAATTATGAGTAAATTAAATATAAAACCATTAGCTGACAGAGTACTTGTAGAACCTCTTGAAGCAGAAACTAAAACAGCGTCTGGAATAATAATTCCAGATACAGCAAAAGAAAAACCACAAAAAGGAATTGTTGTAGCTGTTGGTTCAGGAACTAAAGAAAATCCTATTACAGTAAAAGTTGATGAAACTGTTTTATATGGAAAATATTCAGGAACTGAACTCAAATATGAAGGTAAAGATTATTTAATAATGAGAGAAAGCGATATACTCGCAATTGTTTAATAATAAAAATAAATACAATGGCAAAAAAAATACAATTTGATACAGAAGCAAGAGAAGGATTAAAAAAAGGAGTTGATGCACTTGCTAACGCTGTTAAAGTAACATTAGGACCGAAAGGAAGAAATGTAATTATTGGTAAATCTTTTGGAGGACCTCAAGTAACTAAAGATGGAGTTACTGTCGCAAAAGAAATAGAACTGGAAGATGCATTAGAAAATATGGGTGCTCAAATGGTAAAAGAGGTTGCATCAAAAACTAATGATCTAGCTGGTGATGGTACTACAACTGCAACTATTTTAGCTCAATCTATTGTTAACGAAGGTTTAAAAAATGTTACTGCTGGAGCTAATCCAATGGATTTAAAAAGAGGAGTAGACAAGGCAGTTAATGCGATCGTTGATGAATTAAATAAATCAGCTAAAACTGTTGGAAATTCGTCTGAAAAAATACAACAAATTGCATCAATTTCTGCAAATAATGATTCTGCAATTGGAGAGTTAATTACGCAAGCCTTTGAAAAAGTTGGTAAAGAAGGTGTAATCACTGTTGAAGAAGCAAAAGGAACTGATACTTACGTTGATGTTGTAGAAGGAATGCAATTTGATAGAGGATATTTATCTCCATATTTTGTAACAAATTCAGAAAAAATGGAGTCAGATCTAGAATCTCCATATATTCTTTTGTATGATAAGAAGATCTCTGCTATGAAAGATCTCCTTCCTGTCTTGGAACCTGTTGCACAATCTGGTAAACCTTTACTTGTTATTGCAGAAGATGTTGATGGTGAAGCTTTAGCTACTTTAGTTGTGAATAAATTAAGAGGTGCATTAAAGATTGCAGCAGTAAAAGCTCCAGGTTTTGGAGACCGTAGAAAAGCTATGTTAGAAGATATTGCAATTTTGACTGGTGGAACTGTTATTTCAGAGGAAAGAGGTTTTAACATTGAAAACACAACAATTGATATGTTGGGATCTGCTGAAAGAGTAACAATTGATAAGGATAATACAACTATTGTTAACGGCTCTGGTGACAAAAAAGAAATTCAAGCTAGAGTTGGACAAATTAAGTCCCAAATAGAAACAACAACATCAGACTATGATAAAGAAAAACTCCAAGAAAGACTTGCAAAGCTAGCTGGTGGAGTTGCTGTGCTATATGTAGGTGCTGCATCTGAGGTCGAAATGAAAGAGAAAAAAGATAGAGTCGATGATGCACTGCATGCTACAAGAGCTGCTGTTGAAGAAGGGATTGTTGCAGGCGGTGGTGTTGCTTTAATAAGAGCTAGAAATAAACTTGAAAAAATAAAATCATTAAATGATGATGAATTAACAGGGATTCAAATTATTTCGCGTGCTTTAGAAGCTCCACTTAGAACAATTGTAGAAAATGCGGGTGGTGAAGGATCTGTAGTTGTGGCAAAAATTTTAGATGGTAATGGAGGGTTTGGTTATGATGCTAAATCTGAAAAATATGTAGACTTATTTAAATCAGGCATTATTGATCCAAAAAAAGTCACAAGAGTTGCTTTAGAAAATGCAGCATCTGTTGCCGGGATGATTTTAACAACTGAGTGTGCCTTAGTAGACATTAAGGAGGATACTCCTGCTGCTCCTCCAATGGGTGGAGGTGGTATGCCAGGCATGATGTAAAAATCAATTTTTTTATTAAAAAAAGCTGCTTACTTGCAGCTTTTTTTTTTATAAAATGTTACTTTTATATACTTGGTTTAAATAATAAAAATGAACAAAAAATCAGCCTTAATTTCTGTCTTTAATAAAGATAGAATTGATGAAATTGCTAAAAAACTTACAGAATTAAAGATTAATATTATTTCTACTGGAGGAACTGAAAAACATTTAAATAAACTTGGTTTTAAAACTCAAAAGGTTGAAGACTTAACAGATTACCCATCTATTTTTGGCGGCAGGGTTAAAACATTACATCCAAAAGTATTTGGTGGAATTTTAAATAGAAGAAAATCAAAAGATGATAATAATGACAAAATAAAATATCAAATTCCAAATATTGATATTGTCATTGTTGATTTATACCCATTTGAAGAGACTGTTATTAATGCTAAATCACATCAAGAAATAATTGAAAAGATTGATATTGGTGGTATCTCTTTGATACGTGCTGCAGCAAAAAACTACAATGATGTAGTTTGTGTTTCATCTATCGAACAATATGATGATTTCATTAATGATTTAAATGAAAATGATGGAAATTTTTCATCAGAAAGACAGAAAGAATATGCAATAAAAGCTTTCAAAATTTCATCAAATTATGATAAATTAATTAATGAATATTTATTAAATGGAAGCTTAACAACAATAAAAACTTTAAGGTATGGTGAAAACCCACATCAAAAAGGTTACTTTGAAGGAAATCTCGATGAAGTTTTTGAAAAATTAAATGGGAAAGAGCTTTCTTATAATAATCTACTAGATATCGATTCAGCAGTTAATATAATTTCAGAATTTTGGAGCGGAAATCCAACATTTACTATTCTTAAACATAATAATGCATGTGGACTAGCAATTAGAAATAATATTCATGATGCTTATGAGGCTGCACTTGAAGGTGATCCGATTTCTGCATTTGGAGGAGTTTTAATTTCAAATCAAAAAATAGATTTAAAAGCTTCCAAAAAAATAAACAACTTATTTTTTGAAGTCATTATTGCTCCTAATTTTGATTCCGCAGCACTAGAGTTACTAAAATCCAAAAAAAACAGAATTATTTTAAAACTTAAAAACTTAAATTTTAAAAATAATTCATCAAGAACATGTTTAAATGGAAATTTATATCAAGAAAAAGATTTTATAACTGATTCATCTGAAAGTTTAAATTTTGTAACAAAATTAAAACCTAATGATGGTGAAATAGAAGATCTATTATTTGCATCAAAAATATCTAAACATACTAAGTCTAATACAATTGTATTAGCAAAAAATAATCAGCTAATTTCATCTGGAACTGGTCAAACATCAAGAGTGGATGCCTTAAATCAAGCAATTGAAAAAGCAAATAAATTTAATTTTGACCTTAACGGTGCAGTTATGGCAAGCGATGCATTTTTCCCTTTCCCTGATTGCGTAGAAATTGCATATAGAAATGGAATTAGATCAATCATACAACCAGGTGGTTCAATAAAAGATAAATTATCTGTTAATTTTTGTGATGATAACTCTATATCCATGGTTATGACTGGAAATAGGCACTTTAAACATTAATTTATTAACTTTAATATTCTATAAATTATTTTATGAGTTTTTTCGATTTTTGGACTGAATCAATAGCGATAGACCTTGGAACAGCAAATACACTTATCATTCACAATGATAAAGTTGTTGTAGATAGTCCATCAATCGTTGCAATAGATCAAAAGTCAGGAAAAATTATTGCTGTTGGAAAGGAAGCTAAACTAATGCATGGTAAAACTCATGAAAATATTAAAACTATCAGGCCATTAAAAGATGGTGTAATTGCTGACTTTAATGCATCAGAGCAAATGATTGGTCAGTTAATTAAAAGTATTCCAACACTTAATAAAAAATTCTACTCTCCTTCTTTGAAAATGGTTATATGTATTCCCTCAGGTATTACAGAAGTTGAAATGAGAGCAGTTAGAGAATCAGCTGAAAGAGTTAATGGTAAAGAAGTATATCTAATACATGAGCCAATGGCTGCAGCAATTG
>QOPZ01000016.1 GCA_003331885.1 Cryomorphaceae bacterium
CTTAATTTTTTAGATAAAAAGATTGGAGAAAATAATTACCTAGTTTATTTATCAGCAGACCATGCAATAACACATTCTCCAGATTTTTTAGCTGATAACAAGATCCCTTTTAATAAAATAGCTTCAAGCAAGGTATTTGCTCCAGAACTAAATCAATTTATAAATAATATTTCTAATTATAATGTCTTTCTAAATCATGAAAAAATTAATGAAATGGACGAAGATGTTGAAAAAATAAAGAATAAAATTAAAACAGTCTTATTAAAAGAACCATGGATATATGATGTATATGATTTTGGTGATCTTGAAGAAGTTGTTGCCAATAATGAAAATTATTCATTAAACATGCTTCTTAACAACACTCATCCTAAATACAGAGGTGATCTTACTTTTTTTGTAAATCCATTTTGGGTTAGAAGATCATCAAGTACTTCAAATCATGGGACACCAACTACATATGATACTCATGTCCCAATAATTTTTTATGGAAAAGGTGTTAAGCCTGGAAGTTCCTATGAAAGACATAACGTTAAGGATATTGCTCCAACATTGGCTGCTATTTTGGGAATTAATTTTCCTATTTTAACAACTGGAAACGTTTTGAGTGATGCGATTAAATAGTGTTATTTTATTTTTTACAATTCTTTTATTTTCATGTAATGATTCATCCAAATTCGATGTAGTTATTGTAGGTGGTGGAGCTGGTGGAACTTCTGCAGCAATACAGTCTGCTCGAAATGGAGCTAAAACTCTTTTAATCGAAGAAACAGAGTGGTTAGGAGGAATGTTAACTTCGGCTGGTGTAAGTGCTATTGACGGTAATTATAAACTGCCATCAGGATTTTGGGGTGAATTTAAAGACAGTTTAGTATCTCATTATGGCGATTTAGAAAGTTTAAAAACAGGTTGGGTTAGTAATGTCCTTTTTGAACCAAAAGTTGGAAATGAAATTCTAAAATCTATTGCTAAAAATGAGAAAAATCTAAAAATTTTATTTTCATCAAGTGTAAGTTCTGTTTTTCAGCCAAAAGATGATTACTATAATTTCATTGTAAATTCCTCAAAAGGCCATTTTAGTTCAAAAGTTTTAATAGATGCTACAGAGCTTGGGGATATTCTACCAATGATCAAAGAGGATTATGATATAGGTATGGATAATATAGAAATGTATGATGAGGATATAGCTCCAAAGCTAAAGAATGATATAATTCAAGATTTAACTTATGTAATGGTTTTAAAAAATTATAATAAGAATGTTAAAATTGAAAAGCCCAAAAATTATGATCCATCTGAATTTTACTGTTCAACATCATCAATCAACTGTACAGAATCTGATAAAGCATTATGGGCTCCCAATCAAATGATGAATTATGGGAAATTGCCCAATGATAAAATAATGATTAATTGGCCTATTTATGGAAATGATTATTACTCAAATCTTTTAGAAATGAATCATGATCAAAGAGAAGAAGTATTTAAAAAAGCTAAAGAAAAATCATTAAAATTTCTCTATTATATTCAGGATGAACTAGGTTTTTATAATTATTCACTTAGTGATGAAGAGTATGATACTAAAGATAAATTTCCTCTAATTCCATATTATAGAGAAGCTAGAAGGATAAAAGGAATAGTTACATTTTCTCTTAATTATATAAAAAACCCTTATGATCAAAAATACCCACTTTACAGAACTGGAATTTTAGTTGGAGATTATCCGGTTGATCATCATCATGATGCTCATCCAGATAAAAAAAGTTTGCCACAACTTGCATTTTATCCTATACCTTCTTATTCCCTTCCTTTAGGCAGCATTATATCAAAAAAAACTTCTAATTTTTTAGTTGCTGAAAAATCTATTTCTGTTTCAAATTTGGTTAATGGAACTACAAGACTTCAGCCTGTTGTTTTACAAGTTGGCCAAATTGCAGGATTAATTGCTTCAGAATCTATCAAAAATAATATAAGCACAAATGAAATTGACATAAGAGATATTCAAACTAAAATATTAAACAATGGAGGCTATATTCAGCCTTATTTAGATGTAGAAAAAAATCACCCATTTTTTAAAGCTTATCAAAGAATTGGATCAACAGGTATACTTAGAGCAACAGGTTTGAATATCGGCTGGTCTAATCAAACTTGGTTTTATCCTGAAAGAAGTATCGTTTTGGATCAATTATTGAAAAATTTAGGAAATTACTATGATTTAAATAAAAATCCCTTGAGTGATTTAAGAACTAAAACAATATTTAAATGGATTTCTTTGGTTCAAAATCAAGAGATTAAAAATCAACAAAAGATTTGGAATGCTTTAGGTCTTTCCAATTTTAATAGTGATAGAAAGATAAATAGAGGAGAATTTGCTATAATTCTGGATTATTTTTTAAACCCTTTTAACAACTTTAAAGTTGACATTAAAGGAAATATAATTAAAAATGAATACTGAAAATCTATCAATTAGAAAAGCAATAACAAATGATATTAGTTCTGTAATGGAAGTAATTAAATCATGTACTATTGATATGATCTCAAAAAAAATTTTCCAATGGAACGATAAATATCCTAATATTGAAACTTTTAAAAAAGATATTATTAATAAACACCTTTATGTTTTAGTTACAGAAAATGAGATACTTGGTTGTGTATCAATTACATTTGAAATGGATGATTTTTACAAAAAAATTGATTGGATATCTAACACTAATAAAAATATTTACGTTCACAGACTTGCTATTCACCCAAAACATCAGGGCTTAGGTTATGCTAAAAAAATGATGACTTTTATCGAGAATATTGGTGTTGAAAATATGTGTGAATCGATTCGTTTAGACACATTTAGTATGAATGAAAAAAACAACAATTTTTATTCAAGGTTAGGATACGAAAAACTGGGACAGATATATTTTAGAGATCAAAGTGATATGCCTTTTAATTGTTATGAAAAGCCCTTAAAATAGATTGTTTAATTTTACTTAAGATATATGGCAAAAAAGAAACCAGATCAAGTTGCAGATAATCCTAATATTCTTCCTTATGCTTCAAATTTAGGGGCACCTGTTATTAAACCAACAGACCTTACATCTTTTAAGCAGGAAAAAATATTAAAGACTAACACCTATTTTAAGTCTAAGTATGAGGAAATAAAAAAAGAGTATCAAGACTTAATTGATTCTTATGAGTGGAATAAATTAATATATAATTCTAAGTTCAGTTTTAAACCTGAAAAAGGTGAGATTTATCACTTATACCAAAGAAATGATGAAAAACTTTTTTTATCAATTATTGGTCCTGATGAGTGGAATATGGTATATATTGGTTCTTTTAGACTTGACTCTAATGATAAGTGGGAAAAAATAGATTCAACAACTAAATGATAACTATTAATCTTAATAAAGGTAAAAAGGTATATTTTTCATCGGATAACCATCTTGGATCTCCTAATCATTCAGAAAGTTTAGTTAGAGAAAAATTATTTGTTTCATGGCTTGACCAGATTAAGACAGATGCTCAAGTTATTTTTTTATTAGGAGATCTTTTTGATTTTTGGTTTGAGTATTATCGTTCTGTTCCAAAGGGTTATACCAGACTTTTAGGTAAGCTTTCTGAATTATGTGATTCTGGAATAAAAATATATTTTTTTGTTGGAAATCATGATTATTGGACTCTAGATTACTTTACAAAAGAGATAGGAATGGAAGTATTAAAAAAACCCACTGATTTTAAAATTAATAATAAACTATTTTTTATGGGACATGGAGACGGGCTTGGCCCGGGAGATTTAAAATATAAGTTTTTAAAGAAAATATTTAGGAACCCAATTTTTATTTTTCTTTTTAGAATTAATTATCCATGGTTTGGAATTCCATTAGGAAACTTTTTTTCAAGAAAGAATAAAATTTTCTCAGGTAAAGAAATAAAATTTGAAAAAAAAGAAAATGAAATGCTATACTTTTTTTGCATGAAAAAATTAAAAAATAAATTTTATGATTTTTTTATTTTTGGACATCGCCATCTTCCATTAAAAATTGATTTAGGAAATGGTTCTTCGTATTATAATACAGGTGATTGGATAAATCATTACTCATTTATTATTTACGATGGGGAAAATGTTGAATTAAAATATTTCAAAAAGTAAAAATTGATAGAAAATAATAAAATCAGCTACGAAAAAGCTGTTTTGATTGGGATTATCAATAGCGTTCAATCAGAAGAAACAGTTAAGGATTATTTAAATGAACTATCTTTTTTAGCAGAAACAGCAGGGGGAGTTGTTTCAAAAAAATTTATTCAAAGAATTGACAAACCCAATCCAAAAACCTTTATAGGATCAGGAAAATTATTAGAAATTCAAGTTTATTGTAAAAAAAACGATATTAGTTCTGTGATATTTGATGATGAATTATCTCCTACTCAGCAACTAAATTTAGAAAAATACTTAAAAGCAAAAATTATAGATAGAACAGGATTAATCTTAGATATTTTTGCTCAGCGAGCAAAAACAAGTTACGCTAAAAACCAAGTTGAATTAGCTCAATATCAATATTTAATGCCTAGACTAAAAGGTTTATGGACCCACTTAGAAAGACAAAAAGGAGGTATTGGAATGCGTGGACCCGGTGAAACAGAAATTGAAACTGATAGAAGAATAGTTAGAGATAGAATTAGTTTACTAAAAAAGAAATTATCAAATATAGATAAGCAAATGTCAGTGCAGAGGGGAAATAGAGGAAGTTTAGTTAGGGTGGCTTTAGTTGGATATACTAACGTAGGTAAATCAACGTTGATGAATCTAATATCGAAATCTGATGTTTTTGCTGAAAATAAATTATTTGCAACCCTAGATACTACTGTTAGAAAAATGGTAATAAGAAACCTTCCTTTTCTAGTTACTGATACTGTCGGTTTTATTAGAAAATTACCAACTCAGCTTATAGAATCGTTTAAAAGTACATTAAATGAAATAACAGAATCTGATTTATTATTACATATTGTAGATATTTCTCACCCTAATTATGAAGATCATATAGACTCTGTTAATGAAATCTTAGGTCAAATTGATTGTAGTAATAAGCCATTCATTTTAGTGTTTAATAAAATAGATAAATTAAAAAACAATTCATTTGGAGCCACGAATAAATCAAAAACAGAAGAATACATATCGGCGGAAAAAAAAGTTAATATAAATGAATTAAAAGAAAAAATTTTTCACCACGTAAGAAAGATACATATTAAAAGATTCCCATATAATAATTTTTTATATCCTGAAGTTGATTAAATATCTAGGCTAATACCAATACCCATAACTTCTCTAACTTGAAGCCTTTTTACTGAATTATGATCATAAATGAATTGAATGATTAGATTAGTGGTAAGATATTTATTAACCTTCATAACTGTATTGATAGTGTAATCCAAATCTATATTTGCTGGATTATCCAAATAATCAGAATATAAGCTTATTCTGTTTGTGACAAACACATTTTCAACAAGCTCAAATTTAAAAAAAGATCTAATTGAAGCACCAAGTTCAAATCGACTATTTTTACCTTTTTTTACACCAAAATAACGCTTATTATCTTCTAAATTATTTGTAAAATATCGATTAACGATAATTAGTCTTCCAGTAAATGGTGCCATGTTTATCCAAAAATCTTTATTTTTTTTCCAATATAAACCAACTCCTACTTGTAAATATGCTGGTGAAAAAAATCTAGTTAGTTCAGTCCTTTCTTCTTCACCTTGACTATTTTTTCTGAATCTATAGCCTTTAGTCCATTGGGTCTTAAAATTTATAAAACTTGAATAACTCCAGTTACCAATTAAATTATTGGTAAATTTTTTTCCAAAAAGAGAATTTATTTCAAGTTTGTCATCAGTCTTTTTTAAAAATTTACTCCCACCAATACTGTTTAAACCGTATGCAGTAATTAATTTTGTATCCCAATTCCATCCATCTTTATCATAATTAAAATCATAATCAATTTTTATTGTACCTGATACGCTTGTTTGCCCACCTGCAGTCCAATAGCTGTAGCTAGATTGGTTTCCAAGAAATGTAAATTTTCCGCTTAAATTCCAATTCGTTTCTAAACTATCTTTTTTAATTTCTTTCTGAGCATGTAAATTAATTAGATTAAAAAAAATGATAAGAAATAATATTGATCTATTCATTTTCTTTTAAAAATTGGTACTGAAGAACAAGCTTCTCCAAACATTATGCTTCTAGCAACTGGTTGAAGTTTCTCAATTAAAATAGAGTATAAAGATTGTTTAAAATCTTTATTAGAGCAACCTTTAATAATGATAGGTTTATTATTATAATTTGAAAGATCTATTGTATTAATTGCTTCAATAGTTAAATAATTTTCAAAATCACTTACGCTTCCAATAAAATTTTTGATGTTTAGTTTTTTTAGTTCTGAAGAAATTAGCATAAAAGCCCAATGAGGAATTATAGCATCATTTGAACACTGAATTGAAACAAATACTTTTTTGTAAATTGACCAGTCATAAGATTTTACCTTCTCTCTAAAATCTCTTTCAATTAAAATAAGCTCATCTTTTAGCCAAACTTTTATGTCAAATATTTCGATATTATAATTCAAAATAAAATCATCTAAATCAATAGTCTTTATTGGACTTTTAGAAACTCTATTTTCAATTTCATGGCTCATTTATAAAAATCCTAATTCAAGTTTAGCTTCTTCACTCATTAAATCTTTTGACCATGGTGGATCAAATGTCATTTCAACTTCAGCACTTTTTACGTCATCCATATCGTTAATTTTGTTCTTTACTTCCAGTGGTAAACTTTCAGCTACTGGACAATTTGGAGTTGTTAAAGTCATTAAAACTTTGACATCGTTATCCTCATTAACAAATACGTCATAAATTAATCCAAGTTCATAGATATCAACAGGTATCTCAGGATCAAATATTGTCTTTAAAACTTTTACTATTTCTTCTCCCAGTTCATTTGGGTCTTTTGAGTTATCGTTCATCTTTTAATTTTTACTATATGCAATTGCATAAAATTTAATTTGCTTAATCATTGAGTATAATCCGTTAGCTCTATTTGGAGATAAATGCTCCTTCAAACCAATTTTTTCAATAAAACTTATATCAGAGTTAATTATTTCATCAGGTGTTTTATTGTTAAATACCATAAGTAAAATAGCAATTATTCCTCTAGTGATTATTGCTTCACTATCAGCTAAAAATTTTATTTTACCATCTGAATAATCAGCATGAAGCCAAACCTTACTTTGACAACCCTTAATAATATTTTTGTCACTTTTCATTTCTTGATCCATTTTATCTAAACCTTTAGATAATTCAATCATATATTCATATTTCTGAGTCCAGTCTTCAAAAAATTCAAAATCTTGGATTAAATTTTGTTGTAAGTTTTCAATTGTCATATCTGTTCAAAGATACAAATTAGCTTAACATTGATTGGGCTTTAATTATAGCATCAAATAAAATATCAATTTCTTCAAAAGTGTTAATGAATGAAAGAGAAACACGAACAGTTCCTGGTATTTTAAAATGATCCATAATTGGTTGTGTACAGTGTTGACCAGTCCTTACAGCTATGCCATATTTATCAAGTATTGAACCAATATCGTATGGATGTATTCCTTCAATATTAAAAGAAATTACAGATGTTTTGTTTTTAACGTCACCATATATTTTTAAACCATCAATTTTTTTAAGCTTTGAATTGGCATAATTTAAAAGTCCATCTTCATATTTTTGGATATTATCAAATCCAATTTTGTTCATATAATCAATGGCCACTCCAAATGCAATAACACCTGAAATGTTTGGAGTTCCAGCTTCAAATTTATGTGGTAAATCTGCATAAGTAGTTTCTTCAAAAGTAACATCTGAAATCATTTCCCCACCACCCATGAAAGGATCAATTTTTTCAAGAAGCCTTTTCTTTCCAAATAAAAATCCAACTCCTGTAGGTCCACATAATTTATGAGCTGATGCCGTATAGAAATCAACATCAAGTTTTTGAAAATCAATTTTAAAATGAGCTGCACTTTGTGCACCATCAATTAATACTAAAGCGCCATATTCATGAGCAACTGTAATAATTTCTTCGATAGGATTTATTATTCCAAGAGTATTGGAAACATGATTTACAAATACAAGTTTTGTTTTATTTGATATCAATCTTTTAAAATCATCCAACTTTAATTCACCATTATCATCAATTGGAATTACCTTTAATTTGGCATTGTTTTTCTTGGCCATCATTTGCCAAGGGACAATATTAGAGTGATGCTCTAATCCTGAAACAATAATTTCATCATTATTATTTAGTTGATTTAAGAATCCATTTGAAACTATATTAATAGAGTGTGTAGTACCTGATGTAAAAATAATTTCTTCTTTAAATTGAGCGTTAAAATGTTGCTTGATTTTTTCCCTGGAACCTTCATATTCTTCAGTTGCTTCTTCGCTTAACGAATGGACACCTCTGTGTATATTAGAATTATAATTATTATAATAATTACTTATTGAATCAATTACACATTTAGGAGTTTGTGAAGTTGCAGCATTATCAAAATAAATCAATGGTTTACCATTAATTTTTTTTTTTAAAATTGGGAAGTCTTTTCTAATATTTTTAACATTAAAATTCATTATAATTCAAAACCAAGGCTTACACCAATCTTATTTGCAATAATTTTTTTAATCTTTATTTTTAGAACTTGCATTTTCACATTTTCTAAAACATTATTAGCGAATGCATATGTTAACAGACCTTTAGCATCTTTTTCAGTGATTCCTCTTGTTTTTAAATAAAAAAGAGCAGATTTATCTAATTGACCAATAGTACAGCCATGAGAACATTTGACATCATCAGCAAATATTTCAAGTTGAGGTTTTGTATTGACTGACGAGTGATCTCCAACTAGAAGATTATTATTTTGTTGAAATGCATTTATTTTTTGAGCAACTCTATCAACAATAACCTTACCATTAAATACACCTGTTGATTTATCATTATATATACCTTTATATTCTTGATAGCTTTCACAATTTGGGTTAGCATGATGAACCAATGTATGGTGATCTGTATGCTGGTTAGAACCTAATATTGTAATACCTTTTAAAATCGAATTTATATTCTTCCCATTTTGATAGAAATTAAGATTATTTCTTACAATATTACCCCCAAACGAAAATGTATGGCAACTAGCAACACTGTTCTTTTTTTGATTTATATAAGTATTATCAATTATTGATGTAGTATCTAAATCATTTTGAATTTTATAGTAATCGAGATTTGCATTCTCTTCAACATGAATTTCAGTTAAAGTGTTGGTTAAAGGATCAATATAACCAGGAAAGGTATATGGTGAAATATTGTTTTTCCCAATTAGAGAGTAATGACTTTCTACTATTTGAGCCTTAGAACCTTTTTCTAGAATTATTAAGTTTCTTGGTTGAAGCATTAATGACGATTCCCCACCAGAGTTAATGTGAATTATTTCAATAGGTTTATCCAATTCAATATTTTTTGGAATATTTACATATGCTCCTTCTTTTGAAAAAGACGTATTTAAAAGACTAAATGACTCTTTACTATCAACTATTGTATTGTAGTATTTTGAAATGACATTGGAATACTTTTTATTTTCTAAAACTGATGATAAAATACAAATATCAGCTCCTTTATGAGTTGTGCTTGACCAAAGAGGATCATACATTCCATCAATAAAAACAATTTTATATGACTCAATTCCTCCAAGAAAAAAATCTTTTACTTTATCAAATTCAATTAAATGTCTTTTCTTCTTAAAAATTGTCAACTCTTCATTTAAAACTTTTTTAATTGGAGTATATTTCCAAAATTCATTTTTCTTATCTGGGAATCCTACTTTCTCAAATTCCTTAATTGACTTAGACCTTATATCATGAATTGGGGAATTGATATCAGTATCTAATTCAAAAGCTAAAAAGGATGAAACAAGTTTTTCTTTTAATGACATATATATAAATTAAATCCAATCATATCCTTTTTCTTCCAATTGAAGCGCAAGATTTTTATCACCTGATTTTGCTATTTTACCATCTTGTAAGACATGTACATAATCAGGAATAATATGATCCAATAATCTTTGATAATGAGTAATAACAATTATTGCGTTATCCTTGTTTTTAAGTTTATTTACACCACTTGCAACAATTCTGAGAGCATCAATGTCCAATCCAGAATCAGTTTCATCTAGAATTGCCAATGTTGGTTCTAGCATTGCCATTTGAAAAATTTCATTTCTTTTTTTCTCACCACCAGAAAACCCTTCGTTTAATGATCTTGAAAGAAATTTAGAATCAATTTCTAAAAGATTTGCTTTTTCTCTTATGTTTTTTAACATTTCGTTAGCTGGCATTTCTTTTTTTCCTCTAGCCTTAAGATTAGAATTTATAGCAGTCTTAATAAAGTTAGTTACTGTAATTCCAGGAATTTCAACAGGATATTGAAAAGACATAAATATGCCTTTATGAGCTCTTTCTTCAGCAGATAAATCTTCAATATTCTCATCGTTGTAAAGGATTTTACCCTTTACAACATCATAATCTTCATTTCCAGCTATTACAGCTGAAAGAGTACTTTTACCAGATCCATTTGGACCCATTATTGCGTGAACTTCACCAGCATTAACTTCTAAATTAAGACCTTTAATAATGGCTTTATTCTCGACATTTACATGTAAATTTTCAATCTTTAACATAATATAATTTTAACCAACAGAACCTTCAAGTGATATTTCTAATAACTTTTGTGCTTCAACAGCAAATTCCATTGGAAGTTTATTTAACACTTCTTTGCTAAAGCCGTTTACAATTAAGGCAATTGCCTTTTCTACATTTATACCTCTTTGGTTACAATAAAAAATTTGATCTTCACCAATTTTACTTGTTGTTGCTTCATGTTCGATTTGAGCAGATTTATTTTTAGCTTCTATGTATGGGAATGTATGTGCGCCACAGTTGTTTCCCATTAGAAGAGAGTCGCATTGTGAAAAGTTTCTTGCATTTTCAGCTCTTTTACCAATATGTACAAGGCCCCTGTAACTGTTTTGAGATTTTCCTGCAGAAATTCCTTTAGAAATAATTGTGCTTTTGGTATTTTTTCCAAGATGAATCATCTTTGTGCCAGTATCTGCTTGTTGGTAATTATTTGTAACAGCAATTGAATAAAATTCTCCTATACTATTATCACCTTTTAATATACAAGACGGATATTTCCATGTTACAGCTGAGCCAGTTTCAACTTGAGTCCATGATATTTTTGAATTATTATGACAAAGCCCTCTTTTGGTTACAAAATTAAATACACCACCTTTACCTTGTTTATTACCTGGATACCAGTTTTGAACTGTGGAGTATTTTATTTCAGCATTATCTAAAGCTATTAGCTCAACTACTGCAGCATGTAATTGATTTTCATCTCTACTGGGTGCAGTGCAACCTTCCAAGTAGCTTACATAACTTCCTTCATCTGCAATAACTAATGTTCTTTCAAATTGTCCAGTACCAGCTTGATTAATTCTAAAATATGTTGATAATTCCATAGGACATTTTACGCCTTTTGGGATGTAGCAAAATGAACCATCTGAAAAAACTGCTGAATTCAAAGCGGCATAAAAATTATCTTTTTTAGGTATAACTTTACCAATATATTTTTTTACTAAGTCAGGATAATCTTTTATGGCTTCAGAAATTGAACAAAAAATGATTCCATCTTTAGCTAAAGTTTCTCTAAATGTTGTAGCCACTGATACAGAATCCATAACTATATCAACCGCAACACCAGAAAGTTTTTTTTGTTCTTCAATTGAAATACCAAGTTTATCAAAAGTCTTTAATAGTTCTGGGTCTACTTCATCTAAGCTTTTATATTTTGTATTTGTTTTTGGGGCTGAAAAATAAGATATAGCTTGAAAATCAGGTTTTTTATAAGTAACATTAGACCATTCTGGTTCTTCCATTTTTTTCCATGCAGAAAAAGCATCTAATCTCCAATCAGTCATCCATTTGGGTTCATTTTTCTTTTTTGAAATAGATCTTACTATATCCTCATTTAAGCCAACTGGAAATGTTTCAGATTCAATTTTAGTTGTAAAACCATACTGATATTCCTGTTGTTCTAATTCTTTTTTTAATTCTTCTTCTGTATATGCCATTTTTTTAAATTAAAGAGAAAAACTTTCGCCACATCCACATGTTCTGGATGCATTAGGATTAATAAAAACAAACCCTTTGCCATTGAGTCCTCCCGAGTATTCTAATGTTGTACCTATCAAGTATAAAAAACTTTTCTTGTCAACTACAATTTTTATACCATTATGTTCAAAAACTTTATCATCAGTATCTTTATTCTTATCAAAATTAAGCTCATATGATAATCCTGAGCAACCACCACTTTTTACTCCAACCCTTACAAAATCTTTTTCTGGGCTAAATCCATCAACTTGCATAAGCTTAGAAACTTGACTTTTAGCTGTATCGGCAACTTTAATCATATTTTGCAAATATAATCCTTTAAAAAATAATTATTACTCTAAATTTGAAAATCGATTGATTAATTTTTTATTTAAATGGAAGAAAATTCTAATAAGCTTACTGAAATAAACGAGCTAGGAGAGTTTGGGTTAATTAAGCTTATATCTAAAAATATTAAACTTAAAAATAAATCATCAGTTTTGGGTATTGGAGATGATTCTGCGATTATTGATAATTCTAAACTTCAAACAATAGTTTCAACTGATATGCTTGTTGAGGGTGTACATTTTGATTTATCTTATTTTCCATTAAAACACTTGGGGTATAAATCTATAATTTCCAGTATTTCGGATATATATTCTATGAATGCTCAATGTAATCAAGTAACTGTTTCAATTGCAATATCAAATAGATTCAAAGTTGAATCTATTCAGGACTTATATTCGGGCATTAATTTAGCTTGTAAAAATTATGGAGTTGACCTTATAGGTGGAGATACCACCTCCTCAAATAAAGGAATTGTAATTTCAATTACAGCAATTGGCTCTGCAAAAAAAGAAAAAATAGTTAAACGATCTGGTGCAAAAAATAATGATTTGATTGTTTTAACTGGAAGTTTAGGTAAAGCTTATTTAGGATTACAGGTTCTTGAAAGAGAAAAACAAGTTTTTTTAGTAAATCAAAATAGTAAACCAGACCTATCTCCTTATACTAAATTAATCGAAAGCCAATTAAAACCAGAAGCTAGAAAAGATGTAATATCATTTCTTGATGAAAATAATATTATCCCTAGCTCAATGATTGATATAAGCGATGGCTTATCATCTGAATTAATACATTTATGTAGTTCATCTAAGGTTGGATGTCAGATTTATGAGGAAAAATTTAATTTTGATGAATCATTTTTAAGCACCTGTAAAGAATTTAATCTAGAACCCTCAACTATATTTCTTTCAGGAGGGGAGGATTACGAATTATTGTTTACTATTAATCAAGATTCATATGAACTAATTAAAGACAATAACTATTTTAATGTTATTGGCCACATTACAGAAAATTTAGATTTGGAATTAAATGGAAAAGATTCAAAAAAAACAATCATTAATTCTATGGGTTGGAAGTCATTTTAATTCATCAATTCTTCAATTTCTTCAATTTCAATAGGAATATTTGCCATTAAATTAGTTGGACTACCATTTTCATTTATAACTACATCATCTTCAAGCCTTATACCAAATCCTTCTTCCATTATATATATTCCAGGCTCAACAGTCAAAACCATGTTCTTTTCAAAAGGCATATCTAAATCACAATAATCGTGTGTGTCAAGACCCATATGATGAGAGGTGCCATGACTAAAGTACTTCTTATAAGCGGGTTTCTTTTTTGTTTGATTTTGGATATCAACCTTATTTAGAAGACCAATTTTTAGAAGTTCTGATGTCATTATATTGCCAACTTCAATATGATAATCTTTCCATAATATACCAGGCCTTAGTAATTCAGTTGCACTTTTCTTTACATTTAATACAGCTTGATAAATAGTTTTTTGTCTAGTTGTAAATTTGCCATTTACAGGAATTGTTCTAGTCATGTCGCTAGAATAATTAGCATATTCTGCTCCAACATCCATCAAAATAATCTCACCTGATTGACACTGTTTGTTATTTTTTATGTAATGTAAATAATTAGAATTTATTCCAGAAGCAATTATAGGAGTATAAGCAAACCTTTTAGACTTATTTCTTAAAAATTCATGTGAAAATTCTGCCTCTATTTCATATTCCCAAACACCTGGTTTTACAAAAGATAACACTCTTTCAAATCCTTTTTTAGTTATATCACAGGCCTTTTTAATAAGACTTAATTCAATTTCATCTTTGACAGATCTTTGATATTGAAGAATTGGATTACTCTTTTTAAAGCTTAAACCACCAAAGTTTTTGAGTTTTTCAATAAAACGATCTTCTCTAGTTTGAGTTTCAACATTTTGTCTGTAATGTTCGTTAGTATTAATGTAAACGTGGTTAACTTCTTTTAATATTTTACTTAAAATTTCATCAAATTCCCCAAGCCAATGAACATTCTTAATACCAGAAATTTCAAAAGCGTCAGATTTGGTTAATTTTTCTCCTTCCCAATGTACAATATGATCATTGGTTTCTCTGATAAAAAGAATTTCCTTAAAAATTTCATCAATCGAATCAGGGAATAATACTAAAATACTTTCCTCTTGATCGATCCCGCTTAGGTAAAATATATCTCTATGTTGTTCGAATGGAAGCGTAGAGTCTGCACTTACAGGATAAATATCATTCGAATTAAAAAAAGCAACACTGTTAGCATCTAGCTTATTAGTGAACTTTTTTCGATTTTTAATAAAAAGGGTATTATCAATTTGACTATATTTCATAAATGGTAATTATCCAAATTTATAAAATAAATTAAGATGAAAAAGATACTTTTTGCACTCCTTTTAGTTTCATATCTCGGATTTTCTCAAAATTCTAATACATCTTATGAGATGATTGAAAACTCTGAAAGCCAATATAAAATTGATTTAAAAAAATCGATAGTTAAAAATATTGATTTTACAAACATAGGACCTAGTGTTATGAGCGGACGTGTAACTGACCTAGAGGTAAATCCTAAAAATACAACAGAGTTTTATGTTGCATATGCATCTGGCGGTTTGTGGCATACAGTAAATAATGGCACAACCTTTAATCCTATAATGGATAATAGTATTACTCAAAATATTGGAGATTTTGATGTCGATTGGAATTCTAGAACAATTTATGTTGGCACAGGAGAAAGTAACTCATCTAGATCTTCATATCCTGGTATTGGTATATTAAAATCAACCGATAATGGAAAAACATGGACTAATGTAGGCCTAAGAGATTCTCATCATGTAAGTAGAATTATGATTAATCCTGAAAATAGTGATCATGTTGTAGTTGCCATTATTGGTCATTTATATTCAGAAAATGAAGAAAGAGGAATTTTTGTTACTTATGATGGAGGTAAAAACTGGAATAAATCCTTATTTGTAAATAATAATACAGGAGCGATTGATTTAATATCTGATCCAAAGGACTTTAATATACAATATGCTGCTTTTTGGGAAAGAAGTAGAACAGCATGGAATTTTATTGGAAGTGGAGATGACTCTGGAATATATAAAACTATAGATGGAGGAAAAACATGGGATTTACTTACAGCAGAAAATTCAGGATTTCCAACTGGTGAAGGAGTAGGAAGAATAGGCTTAGCAATTTATGATTCGAATACTTTATATTCAGTTGTAGATAATCAATTTAGAAGAGAAGAGAAATCAACAGAAAATTCTGATTTGGAAAGATTAGATTTCAAGGATATGGCAGTTGATCAACTATTAAAGTTAGATGACAAAAAACTTGAAGATTTTTTAAGAAAAAATGGTTTTTCTATAGATGAAAACTCAAAAACTATTAAAAATAAAATTCAAAAAGCTCAATTAGTTCCTAATGATTTATACAAGTTTTTGACAGATGCAAATGCTGAACTTTTTGACACTCCTGTAATAGGTGCTGAAGTTTATAAATCTGTTGATTCTGGAATTACCTGGACTAAACAAAATGGCGAATACTTAGATGGAGTTTACAATAGTTATGGCTACTACTTTGGAAGAATTCATGTTTCACCTAAAGATTCTAATCAGATTTATATTTATGGTGTTCCAATAATTAAATCAAATGACTCAGGAAAAACATATTCTGGAATAGGTGCAAGTAACGTCCATGTTGATCATCATGATTTATGGATAAATCCAAAAAACACTAACCACTTAGTTCTTGGAAATGATGGTGGTGTAAATATTTCATATGATCAAGGAGAAAACTGGATTAAGTTGAATCAACCCTCAGTTGGACAATTTTACGCAATTAATGTAGATAATTCTGAGCCGTATAATGTTTATGGTGGATTACAAGATAATGGAGTATGGATGGCAAAAAACAACTCAGTTGAATCACCATCTTGGTACGAATCAGGGCATAACAACTGGACAAAAATTATGGGAGGTGATGGTATGTACATTCAAATTGATGGAAGAGACAATAATATAGTTTACACTGGTTTACAATTTGGCAACTATTACAGACTAAACTTATCAAAAGGAAGCAGAAAAAATATTAAGCCTAGACATAAACTTGGAGAATCGCCATTAAGATTTAACTGGCAAACTCCAATATTAATTTCACCTCATAATCAGGATATAATTTATTTTGGAAGCAATAAGCTGCACAGGTCATTTAATAGGGGAGATGATTGGGAAAATATTTCAGGAGATTTAACTCAAGGAGGTAAAAAAGGCAATGTGCCATATGGGACTATTGCATCATTTGATGAGTCAATTTTTTCATTTGGTAAGATAGTAGTTGGATCAGATGATGGCAAAGTTGTTTTAACTGAAAATTCTGGAAATACATGGAAAGAAATTGGAAATAGTCTTCCGAAAGATTTATGGGTTAGCAGAGTTATTTTTTCAAAAATTGACAGCAATAAAATTTATATTACTCTGAACGGTTACAGGTATAATGATTTTAATCCATACGTATTTGTTAGTAATAACAATGGAGAAACATGGAAAAATATTTCCTCAAATCTTCCTCTGTCGCCTGTTAATGTAATAAGAGAAGATGTTAATAGTGATAAAGTTTTATATATAGGTACTGATAATGGAGTCTTTGTGTCTCTTAATAGCGGTCAATCATGGAATCCTTTTAGTAAAAATTTGAATAGAGTAGCTGTTCATGATTTAGTTATTCATGATGGTGAAAATGATCTATTAGTAGGAACTCATGGAAGATCTATTTATAAAACAAATCTTGATGTATTTGATAATTATATAAAAAAATATAAGAAAGGAAATGACATAACCGTGCTTGATGTATCAGAGTTAAAGTTTTCTAGATCTTGGGGAAGATCTGCTAATTATAGTGATGAAGTTTACAATGAAAAAGTAATTATTGATTTGTTTAGTGAAAGTGATAAAAATTTAGAATTTTCTATAATAGATGAAAAAGGAAACGTGCTCAATAATGGTGATGCAATTCTAAGTAAAGGATTTAATACTATTAGTATTTTACCAATTGTAAACATTGAAATCAATTACAAGAAACTTAAAAAACTAAGTTTTTCAACAAATAAAGCATCAGACGGAAATATTTATTTTGGAAAAGGAAAATATACATTTAAGACAAGTAGTTTTCAAGAAACTTTTTTAGTTAAATAGCTTATAATTCTTGTTTCTGAATTGTTTGTGGATTAATTTTGTTAATCTATAAAAATTTACATGAAAAAAATTTTTA
>QOPZ01000017.1 GCA_003331885.1 Cryomorphaceae bacterium
ATAGAACCGAAATCTGGTGAAATATTGGCACTAGTTAATTCACCTGGATATGATCCAAACTTGCTCGTAGGAAGAGACAGATCAAATGTTTATAAAATTTTAAATAATGATTCAATTGGGAAACCATTGTTTGAAAGAGGTTTACAAGGTCAGTATCCACCTGGATCAACTTTCAAAATTATAAATGCATTGATTGGGTTACAAGAAAATGTTATTCAGGAAAAAACATTATTTAAATGTAATGGGGGTCATTTTTATGCAAAGAATGCTTTCATGAAATGTCATACAAACGGAGAAACATACAGCGATTTAAACAAAGCAATTTATACCTCCTGTAATACTTATTTTGCAAAAACATATAATGAAATAATTGAAAATTATGAAAGTCCATCAATTGGACTAGACAAATGGAAAACATATGTAAATTCATTTGGTTTTGGAAATTATTTAGGTTACGATCATCCAACTGGCAAACCTGGTTTTATTCCACAATCCGAATATTATAATAGATGGTATAATAATTCATGGAGGGCTGCTACTACAATTTCAAATTCAATAGGACAAGGAGAAATATTAGCTACACCAATTCAGTTAGCTAATTTTTCTGCTATTATAGCAAATAGAGGTTGGTATATTAAACCTCACTTTGTTAAAGAAATTGAAAATGACTCAATTGATAATAAATATTTAATAAAAAATAATACTTTAATTAATTCTGAACACTTTAAACCAGTAATTGAAGGAATGGTAAATGTAATTGAAAAAGGTACTGCAACAAATTCATTAGTAAGTAATATTAAAATTGCTGGTAAAACAGGAACTGCAGAGAACTTTATTAAAGTTAATGGTGAAAAAAAACAACTTACTGATCATTCAATTTTTATAGGTTTTGCACCAGTAGAGGACCCAAAAATAGCAATATGTGTTTTTATAGAAAACGGTTATTGGGGGTCTAGATGGGCAGCACCAATTTCTAGTTTAATGATAGAAAAATATTTAAATAAAAAAGTAAGTAGGGAATGGCTTGAAAAATATATATCCAATGGAAATCTTCTTGATGAATATTTGAAGCCCTATGTAAGTAATAATTTTAGTATTAATGAGTAAACTACAAAACTTTGATATTATTTCTTGTATTATGGTTTTTACTCTAATGAGTATAGGATTAATTAATATTTACTCCGTAACATATTTTGAAGGTATTGACGCCTTCTCATTAAATAACTTTTTTGGTAAACAACTCTTTTTCTGTCTTATATGTATTTTAGTTTTCTTTGTTTCAATTATTCCAAACATTAAAATATATTTTAAATATGCGAGTTTAGTATATATTTTAATGATATTATTATTGGTTCTTGTTTTATTTTTTGGTAATGAAATAAATGGATCTAAGTCATGGTTTTCTATTGCCGGATTTAGTTTTCAACCCTCAGAATTTATGAAACCTATCACTGCTCTCGCTCTTGCAAAATTCCTAAGCAATGTGCACTCTGATATTAAAAAAAGAAGTGTACAGTTTTATAGCTTTTTAATCATTTCTGTACCATTATTATTAATTGTTATTCAACCAGATCCAGGTACATCACTTATTTTTTTAAGTTTTTATTTGGTTTTATATATTATTGGATTACCATCAATTTACATGAATATTTTTGTAGCACTAATAAGTATTTTTTTACTGACCATTTTATTTGGAAGAGATAATATTCTCATTCTATTTTGTTCAATTTTTTTTTTAATAATTATAGTAAGATTATATAAAGGGCTTTCGAAAAGTCGTTTTATTTATTATGCAATTAGCTCAATCATTTTTATTTTATGTGTAGACTTCATATTCAATAAGGTATTTGAACAAAGACATCGTGATAGATTTAATATTGTTCTTGGATTAGAAAAAGACAATAGAGGAATAGGGTATAATACAAATCAATCACAGCTAGCCTTTAAGTCTGGAGGAATACTTGGTGAAGGTTTTTTAAAGGGATCTCAAACAAAGGGAGATTTTATACCTGAACAACACAGTGATTATATTTTTGCCACGATTGGTGAAGAATGGGGATTTATTGGTTCAGTTTTGACAATTTTAATTTTTAATCTATTACTTCTAAGAATAATTCAAAGAACATCAACACAAAGAAATCTATTTTATAAAATATATTCATATTGTGTCGTTACATTACTGTTTTTTCATTTTTCAATAAATATTTCGATGGTAATTGGAATATTTCCAAGCGTTGGGATTCCACTTCCATTTATTAGCTATGGAGGTTCGAGCATGTTAGCGTTTACAATACTATTTGCAGGATACATAAAAATAGACTCTAATAAAAAAGAAAGATGGTAATTAAAATTTTCTGTTAGAATAGTAATTTGAAAGAAATAAAAAACTTGAGACTAGTAAAACTAAAAATAGTGCAGGAATTAAGGCCAGATATGCATTTCCAAGAACTATATATTGATAGTTTTCCTTAATCATATATCCCCAACTAGGAATAGGTGGTTGAGTACCAATACCTAAAAAACTTAAACCACTTTCAAGTAAAATACTAGCAGCAAAATTTGCTGCTGCAATTATAAGAATAGGACCTTTAATATTAGGTAAAATTTGGTTTATAATAATCTTAAAATTATTAAAACCTAAAATTTTGGAAGCTAAAACATAATCTTTTTCTTTTTCAGAGATAATTTGCCCCCTAACTAAACGGGCAACATCAACCCATACCGAAAAACCAATAGCAACATATACTTGCCAAAAACCTTTACCAAGAGATAAGGATATAGCAATAACTAAAAGAAGAGTAGGAATGGACCAAAAGACATTTAGAATATACATAATGATTTTATCAGAAACACCCCCAAAATATCCTCCAATAGAACCAAAAAACAGACCAATTAAGGTAGAGATAATTACCGCCATAATTCCTATAGAAATTGAGACACGTGAACCCAATATAACACGGCTGAATAAATCTCTACCATAAAGATCAGTCCCAAAATAAAAAGTAGAATCTTTAATATATTTAGTCGATATAAGATCCTTTAATTCTTGTACATTATAATGTGCATTATTTATATTAAAATCGTTAATATTGATTGAAATAACATCACTTACTTCATTATATTTATTATATAAATTAAAATTCAAAGAATCAGATGAAAACCAAAAATCAGAAATTGCATAATTTTCAGAATAATTTTTATAACCAAAAAAAGAATCTTTAATTGTATTATATTCTTTATTAGGAATTGACAATGTCTTAACCTTAAAACCAGGCTTCGTCGATTGTATGTTCAAATTCATTTTATTAGCATTAACAGATTTATCAGGTATGATAAAAAAAGCAAATAATGCTAAAAACAAACAAATAATTATATATGAAAGGGAAAGATAATATGGTATATTATTTATTGAAAATTTAACAAATGATCTATTAGAAATCACTTTTGATTGTTAACTAGTAAAAGTTCAGCATTTTTTTCAAGACTTGATAACATCTCTAAAACCTTAACTCCTTCATCAACATATAAGTCTTTAGTTAAATTTCTATGCCACCTATTCCTGCTATTTAACAGCTCTTTATTAGACATTATAAATTGTTTTTCTGTTTTTAATAATTTAAAACTCAAGCTGTTTTCATATTTATTTAAACTCTCATACTTTTTACTTTTGTCTCTTTGCTGATTTAAAAACTTATTGTAAGAATTAAAGTTTAAAGAGATGCTTTTGTTTAACTGTCTGTCTTTTAACCATTTAGCTCTATCATTTATGAGCGAATAATAATCATCATTGTCAATTCGAGATTGTGTTAATAAAGAAATTTTATTTACAAAATCGTTATTATTCCATTTCTCAAAATAAGCAGCATCAATTTTATCCCATTCAAGTGGGTTCTTCTCATCTTTTTCTCCATTAAATATGTATTTATAAGAATCCGGAATGACAATGTCACTTTTAACACCCTCTAGTTGAACAGATTCTCCATTTATTCTATAAAATTTATCAGTTGTAATCTTGATTGCTCCTAAATCATAACTTGAATTTGAAATAAATCTATTTAAATCAATAACATTTTGAACAGTTCCTTTTCCAAATGATTTCTCGTTTCCAATAATAACTGCTCTATTATAATCTTGTAGAGCACCAGCAAGAATTTCAGATGCAGAAGCAGACATCTTATTCATTAAAATTACCAATGGTCCATCCCAAACTATTTTAGGATCCTTGTCAAATAAAACCTGTTTTCTATTTCCGGTTGATTTTACCTGAACGATAGGTCCTTTTTCTATAAATAGACCTGTCATATCAACTACCGTTTGTAAAGCTCCTCCTCCATTATTTCTTAAATCTAAAATAAGACCACTTATTCCATTATTTTTTAGCTTAATAATTTCATTTTTAACGTCATTTGCTGAATTTCTACTTTTTTTATCAGAAAAATCAATGTAAAACTTAGGAAGACTTATATATCCATAATTTTTATCATTCTTATTTATTAATGTTGATTTTGCGTATAATTCCTCTAATTCAACTAGACCTCTTTTAATTATAACTTCTTGAATATCACCAGTAATTTTTTTGACAGTTAACGTTACAAAAGAATCCGCTGGACCCTTTATCAGTTTGATAGCTTCATCAAGTTTCATTCCGATAATATCAACTGGATCTTTATCTTCTTGTGCAACTTTTAATATAATATCTCCAATATCAAGTAGCTTGTCCTTCCAAATTGGTCCTCCAACAATAATATCTACGATTTTTACGTTACCTTCTGTTTTAGTAAGTCTTGCACCAATTCCATTAAACTTGCCTGAGATATTTGTGTCAAACTTATCCTTTTCATCAGGATTAAAATAAACTGTGTGAGGATCTAATTGATTTAAGAAAGAATTTATATAGTTTGCAAACCAATCATCTCTATCCATTTCTTCAACATACTGAAAGAAATCATCTGTATTTTTTTTAATCAATAGCATTGATTCATCTCTAGTTTCTTCGTCAATTATATCTATTGAGTCTCCTAGCTTTAAAGAAATAACATCAAGAGTTGAATATTTTAACTGCTTTCTCCAACGTTCTTTTATATCTTTTTTAGACCTGGCATAAGTTTTATTTTCATAATCTAAATCAATAGTTTCATCGGACGAAAAGTCAAATTTGCTATTTATTATTTCATTATAATAACTTTTAACTTCTTTAATTCTTTGAATTGAGGTTTCAAAAACTAAATTGAAAAAAGTTAAATCATAATCTTTTAATTGATCGTCAAGTTTATACTTATATTTTTCAAACTGTCTTAAATCAGATTGTAAAAAAAATCTTTTTTGTCCATCAATTTGGTTGATATAATTATTATAGATTTTTTCTGAGATATTATCATTGATATCAACTGATTTATAATGTCCTTTTTCTACTACATACTTGACTACCTCAATTAGTAATTTCTCTTTATTTGGGTCGGAAAATTTTTTTCCAGAAAAGTTGAAGCCGAATAAAACTAAAGCAGAAAAGACTACTATATGTAAAAAATTGATTTTCATCTATAACTTATAAAAATAGTGATTAAATAATAATTTTAAATTTAGGATTAATGTTTTATATATAAAGTATATTGAATTAATTACTTTTGTTCAATAATTATACCATTCATGAAAGAGAAGCCATTAATTCTAGTTACAAATGATGATGGAATTTCAGCTCCAGGAATACGAACACTCATTTCTGTTATGAACGAGATTGGAAATGTTGTTGTAGTAGCGCCTGATAGCCCTCAATCTGCAATGGGACATGCAATTACAATAAACTCAACATTACAGTGTCATAAAATAAAGATTGATGATGGCCCTCAAATTGAGTACTCATGCTCTGGTACACCAGCTGATTGTGTAAAGCTTGGAATTAATGAAATTTTGAAAAAAAAACCTGATTTATGTGTGTCTGGAATAAACCACGGATCTAATTCATCAATTAATGTAATTTATTCTGGCACAATGAGTGCTGCAATTGAAGCAAGCATAGAAGGTGTTCCAGCTATTGGTTTTTCTTTATTAGATTATAGTTGGAAAGCGGATTTTTCAGAAATTAAAAACATAATTAAAAATATAACATTAAAATCGTTATCTAATGGAATTCCAAAGGGTACAGCTCTAAACGTTAATTTTCCAAAACTGAAGGAAAAAGCCATAAAGGGAATTAAAATTTGTAATCAAGCAAACGCGTATTGGATAGAAAAATTTGATAAAAGAATAAATCCTCAGGGAAGAGAATATTATTGGTTAACTGGTGAATTTATAAATAATGACAAATCGATTGAATCTGATGAGTGGGCACTAAATAATGGATTTGTATCCATTGTTCCAGTAAAGTTTGATTTAACCAATCATGAGGTTATTGAAAAAATTAAATCCTGGAATCTTTAAAATGAAATACTATATAATAGCTGGAGAACCTTCTGGAGATATATATGGTTCAAGATTAATTCAAGAAATAATTAAAACAAACCCAAATTCAGAAATTAGGTTTTGGGGAGGTGATTTGATGAAAAAGTCTGGTGGAATACTAGTTAAGCATTATAAAGACCTAGCATTCATGGGTTTCCTTGAAGTCTTAAAAAACATTTTTAAAATTTTAAAAAACCTTAGCTTTTGTAAAGAAGATATTTTAGGTTTTAAACCAGATAAAATAATTTTTATAGATTATCCTGGCTTTAACTTAAGGATTGCTAAGTGGGCTAAAAGAAAAAAATTTGATACCTACTTTTATATAAGTCCACAAGTTTGGGCTTGGAAAGAAAATAGAGTTAAGTCAATAAAAAAATATATTGATCAAATGTATGTTATACTACCATTTGAAAAATCTTTTTATGAAAAAAAACATAATTTCAAAGTCCATTATTATGGACATCCACTTTTAAATATTATAGATAAAACCGTTAGTTCAAAAAATAATAAAATCTTAACTAAATCTGACAAACCTATTGTTGCAATTCTACCTGGAAGCAGAAAACAGGAAATTGATTCAATTTTAAACAAAATTTTAAAAGTTGTTAAAGATTTTAAAGACTATCAATTTATAATAGCTGGTGTAAATCATTTAAATAAAAAAACATATCAAGATGTAATTAAAAGAAATAATGTTTCTGTATCCGTAGTCTATAATAAGACATATGAGTTATTAATAAATTCTGAGGCAGCGATTGTAACTAGTGGAACTGCAACATTGGAAACAGCGTTAATTGGAACACCACAAATTGTTTGTTATACGACAAATTCATTTAATATGTTTTTGGCTAAGTTATTTGTTAAAATAAATTTTATATCTCTAGTAAACTTAATTTTAAATAAAGAAACAGTTAAAGAATTGATACAGTCAGATGTAAACAAAAAAAATATCAAAAAGGAGCTTAAATTAATATTAACATCAAGAAAAAATCAAATAAAAAAAGATTATAAAAGCCTAAGAAAATTACTGCAGGGAAATAAAATAGAAAAGAAAATAGTTAATCATATAATAAACAATTAGCAAACTACATTTATAATTTTATTAGGAACAAAAATTATTTTCTTAATAGAATTACCCCCTAAATATTTTAATGTTAATTCATGATTTTTAATTAATTCATTCACTTGGTCATTATTTAAATCATTTGCTAATGAAATTTTATACCTTAATTTGCCATTAAATGATACTGGATACTCTTTAATTGATTCTTGAAGAAATTTATTATCAAATTCCGGATATTTTTCAACAGAAATAGACTTTTTATTTCCAAGATTAAACCAAATTTCTTCACAAATATGAGGAGCAAAAGGAGAAAGTAAAACACATAAGTTTGATAATATTTCTTTAGATTGACACTTTAATCCTGATAATTTATTGACACAAATCATGAAAGCACTAACTGATGTATTGAAAGAAAAGCTTTCAATATCTTCACTAACTTTTTTCACAGTTTTGTGGTATATCTTTAAAACTTCTTCAGATGGCTTTTCATTTGACACATAAAACTTATTATCCTTATGATATAAGTTCCAAAATTTATTTAAAAAAGAAAAAACACCGGTTATTCCAGCAGTGTTCCACGGCTTAGCTTGATCAATAGGACCAAGAAACATTTCATACATTCTAAGAGTGTCTGATCCATACTTTTTACAAATATCATCTGGACTTACAACATTATATCTTGATTTTGACATTTTCTCAACTTCCCTTGAGACTGTGAATGAATCATCATATATAAAATTAACGTCTTTATATTCAGGGTTATTTTCTTTTAAAGCTTTTATATCTAATCTGTTTTTTTCATCAATTAGACTAATATCAACATGAATTTGTTGAGTATTATGACTTTTAATCAAGTCATAAGAAATAAAATCATTGCTATTTTTTATTCTGTGGATAAAGGCACTATTACCTAAAATCATACCTTGATTAACTAATTTTTTAAATGGTTCGCTTGAACTTACAAAGCCTAAATCAAACAAAACTTTATGCCAAAATCTTGCATATAATAGATGCAATACTGCATGCTCAGCTCCACCAATATATAAATCAACAGGCATCCAATATTTGACCACATCTTTATTAGCAAATTCTTCATTATTATGAGGATCTAAAAATCTTAAAAAATACCAACAAGAACCTGCCCACTGAGGCATTGTGTTTGTTTCTCTTGAATATTTTTTTCCTTCAAAATCAATATTAACCCATTCTTTATTTCTTGCAAGTGGTGATAAACCATCATTTGTTGGTAAATAACTTTCAACTTCTGGAAGCTCTAATGGCAAGTCTTTATCCTCTAAGTGTATCTTTTTAGTGCCATCATATAAAATTGGAATTGGTTCTCCCCAATATCTTTGTCTTGTAAAAATCCAATCTCTTAATTTATAATTAATTGTTTTATTACCATCATTTTGTTTTTCAAGAAGATCAATGACTATTAATTTAAAATCTTTGTTGTCAATTCCATTAAAGTCATCACAATTAATCATGGTACCATCACCAATAAAACATTGATCTTTTTTACCTCCTTTAATAACTTGAGTAATAGTAAGGTTAAATTTTTTTGCGAATTCAAAGTCTCTCTCATCATGAGCTGGTACAGCCATTATAGCCCCTGTTCCATAAGATGACAAAACATAGTCTGAAATCCATATTGGAATTTTTTTTAATGAAATAGGATTTATTGCATAAGAACCTGTAAAAACACCTGTTTTATTTTTTTCATTTTCTTGTCTTTCTAAATCACTTTTTTTTGAAGTTTCAGTAATATAATTATTGATTTTGTTCTGACATTCAGGTATTGTAATTTCTTTTACTAAAGGATGTTCAGGTGCTAAAACAAGATATGTAGCTCCATAAATTGTGTCTGGTCTAGTAGTAAATACTTTAACTGTATTTTCATTATTTACTTTAAAGTTAATTTCTGCTCCTTCAGATTTACCAATCCAATTTTTTTGAGATAATTTTATGGATTCTGGCCAGTCAAGTTGATCTAAATCTTCCAGTAATCTGTTAGCATAATCGGTAATTCTCATCATCCATTGCTTCATAGGTTTTTTTATAACTGGAAAACCACCTCTTTCACTTAGACCACCTATTACCTCCTCATTTGCCAATACAGTTCCTAATTCCTCACACCAATTAACATCAATAACATCAACATATGCAAGTCTTTTAGAATCAATATAAAGTTCTTTATCATCAGAATATTCTTCTGGTATTTTTAATTGACTTATTGGAACTGCTTTATTCTGTTTTTTATCATAAAAACTATTGTATAGCTTTAAAAATATCCATTGTGTCCATTTATAATATCTACTATCACTCGTTTTAATTTCTCTGTCCCAATCAAATGACAAGCCTAAATTATCTAACTGCTCTTTAAATCTAACTATATTTTTTTCCGTAGTTTTTTTTGGATGTTGACCAGTTTTAACTGCATATTGTTCGGCAGGTAGTCCAAATGAATCAAAACCCATAGGGTGTAAAACATTAAAGCCTTTATTTCTTTTATATCTAGAAATAATATCAGATGCAATATATCCTAGTGGGTGTCCAACATGTAGCCCTGACCCAGATGGATAAGGGAACATATCCAAAACATAATATTTTGGTAAAGCTGAATCATTGTGGGCTTTAAAAACTTTATTTTCTGCCCAAAATTTTTGCCACTTCTTTTCTATTTCATTAAAATTATAAGACATAATTCATTCTTAAAACAAAAATAATGTTTAAAGCTAAAACAATAAAAGTTCATTTAAATTAAATAGCTTTATTATTTTTACTAAATAATTAGATCATTTTAATTGTCTAAATCAAATAATAATAGAATTTTTTCTAACTATTTTCTAGTAGTTGTCAGTATATCATCAGTATTATTTTTTTTATCATCATTTATATTTTTTGTTCTAAATAGCAATAAAATTATTGATGACTTTAAAGAAAAAATACCTGTAGTAGTATTTCTTAATGATGAAGCAAGTAAAGTTGAAATTTCTCAATTTGAAAAAAATTTAAGTATTGATTCAAGTATAAAAGATTTTAAATACACTTCAAAAGATGATGCTGCTGCAAAGTTTAGTTCTGAAATTGGAGAAAATTTTGTTGATTTTTTGGGTTATAACCCCTTACTTAACTCATTTGATATTTATTTTTATGCTGATAAAGTTGAAACTTTCTATATAAATGATGTTGTTAAAAATTATGAAAAAGAAGACTATGTAAATGAGGTATCATATGATGCTCCATTAATTTTTTTAATAAATGAAAATTTTAAGAAAGTAAAAGACTGGGTTTTAATATTAGCAATATTTTTCATATTTATATCTATTTTATTAATTAATAATACCATTAGGTTATCTATATATTCGAAAAGAATGACAATTAAGACAATGCAACTTGTTGGTGCAACTAAAAGTTTTATAAGGAGACCTTTTATAAAAACTCAAATTAAACTTGGATTATTAAGTGCTTTAATATCTTCTTTAATTTTTGTTTCTCTTATATATTATTTTAATATTACTTATTTCAATATTGACTTAATAATAATACAAAACTCTATCTTTATCTCAGTTGGATGTGCGTTTTTATTGAGTTTATTAATTTCACTTATATCAACCACTATCATTACAACAAGGTTTCTTAACTTAAGAATTGATAAATTATATTAATGAATAAAAAAAACAAACTGCTTTTTGGCAATAGAAACTACAAATTTATGATCTTGGGTCTTATTTTTATAGCTGTTGGATTTATTTTAATGTCTGGCGGAGGAAGTGATGACCCTAATGTTTTTAACGAAGAGATTTATAATTTTAGAAGAATAAGATTAGCACCTATGCTTGTCGTCACTGGTTTTATTATTGAAGTATACGCAATATTAACTAAACCAAATTAAGGTGGAAGTAATTAAATCTTTTATTCTTGGGCTTGTTCAAGGTTTAACTGAATTTTTACCAGTATCATCTAGTGGACATATAGAAATATTTAAAGAAATAATGAATTTTTCTTTTGAAAGTCATAATGGATTATTTTTCACTTTAATACTACACCTTGCTACTGCATTAAGTGCTCTTATTTACTTTTGGAATGATGTAAAAAAAATTATTCATAGTATTTGTATGTTAAAAAAAGATGAAAATTTACATTTTTCCCTTATGATTCTAATTTCAATGATTCCAGCTGGATTTGTAGGTTTTTTTTACGAGGATAAAATAAATGAGTTATTTAATGGAAATTTATTACTAGTTGGTTCAATGTTAATTTTAACATCTATTCTACTATTTATTTCTGATAAAATAAATAAGCTTAATAAAAAATTAAGTCCTTTAAATTCATTATTGATTGGTATATCTCAAGCTCTTGCTATTTTACCTGGAATTTCTAGAAGTGGATCAACTATTGCTACATCAATATTTTTAGGGATAAATAGAGACTTAGCAGCAAAGTTTTCATTTCTTATGGTTATCCCTGTAATTGTAGGATCGTCAATTAAAATGATACTATTTGACGATATAGTCTTTGATAACACAATTTTAATTAATTACATAATAGGATTTATTACAGCATTAGTTTCAGGATATTATGCTTGCAAATGGATGATATTTTTCGTCAAGAAAAGTAAGCTAGTGTACTTTTCTTTATATTGTTTAATTGTTGGTTTAGTTTCAATTATATATTCAATTTTGTAGTGATAATAAATAAAGAATTAATAGTTGATGGATTAATAATTCCAGTTTTTAAGCCATTAAATTGGACATCATTTGATGTTGTAAAAAAAATAAGATATGATATAAAAAAAGCATATGATATAAAAAAAATTAAAGTTGGTCATGCAGGAACACTTGACCCTCTTGCAACAGGTCTTCTTTTAATTTGTACTGGGAAAAAAACAAAAATTATTGAAACTTTACAAAATCTTGATAAAACTTATTATGCAACTTTTTACATTGGAAAAACAACTCCATCATTTGATAGAGAAACTGAGTATGATGACATATATCCAATTGATCATATAAATCAAAATTTAATAATTGAGGCTTTAAATGATTTTCAAGGAGAAATAAAACAAAAACCTCCAATATATTCAGCACTAAAAATTAAGGGAAAAAGATTATATGAAATTGCAAGAAAAGGTGGATTAGCTGAAATAAAGAATAGAAGTATTAAAATTTTTGAATTTAAGCTTATAAATAATAATTTACCTGAGTTAGATTTTAAAATAAAATGTTCAAAAGGAACATATATTAGATCTTTAGCTCATGACTATGGAAAAAAATTAAATAGTGGTGCTCATTTAAAATATTTGGAAAGATATTCCATAGGAGAGTATAATATTAATGAATCATACAGTCTTGGAGAAATAAATAAATTATTATTTGATTAATAATTTTAAAAAATCATTTCTAGAGATTTTTTCTCCACCCATACTTTTTAAATGTTCTGTTGGTATTTGACAATCAATAAATTTATATTTATTTTTTTTTAATTCAGCTGAAAGAGCCACAAGTGCAACTTTACTAGAATTTGAAGATTTAGAAAACATACTCTCTCCACAAAAAACATCACCTAAATCTAAACCATATAAACCACCTACTATCTCAGAATTCTCCCAAACCTCAACGGACATGGCTAATCCCATTTCATGTAATTTTAAAAAAGAATCTTTTAATCCATCAGTTATCCAAGTGCCTTTTTGACCTAATCTTTTTATATTTGAGCAACTGTTAATTACCTCCTCAAAATCACTATTAAAAGTAATCTTAAACGGACTTTTTTTGATAAAAGACTTTAAACTTTTAGAAACTTTAATTTTACTTGGATATAAAATCATTCTTGGGTCAGGACTCCACCATAAAAGATTTTGATCTGACTCAAACCAGGGGAAAATCCCATTTTTATATGCTTCAATAATTCTTTCAGGATCTAAATCTCCACCATAGGCTACAATTCCATGCTTATCAGCACTTCTAGGTGAAGGAAAAACGTATTCATCACCAAGTCTTACCATGAAAATTAAAATGGAAGGTCATCAGGTTCTTTGCTGGAATTTTCATCAGCATTAAGCTCTTCTTTAGTTGGCAGTGGTGGAAGTTGTGAATCATAATTTTCTTCAATTTTTTCAATTCTCCAGCCCTGTATTGAGTTAAAATATTTTACTTCATTATCTTTATTTGTCCACTCTCTTCCTCTGATATTAATGTCAATTTTTACTAACTCCCCTATATTATATGAGTCAAGAAGTTCACATCTGTCTTGGACAAATTCAACCAAAATATTTTGAGGATATTGCTCTTGAGTTGTTACAACTAATTCTCTTTTTCTGAAACCGTTAGAACCGTACTCTTTAGTCTCATTAATCAATTTAATTTTACCTGATATATTCATACTTAAACTAAGTTACTTTTTATTTTATTACAAACCTCCTCAAAATTATTCTTTTGCATTTCTAAATTATTTGAAAAATCTAAATCTTTCATACTATTAATTGGAATAAGATGAACATGAACATGAGGAACTTCAAGTCCAACAACTGAAACTGCAATTCTCTCACAATTAACTGATTTTTTTAATGCTTTAGCTATTTTTTTTGAAAATTTCATTAATGAAAGATATTCATGATCACTCAAATCAAAAATATAATCAACCTCTCTCTTTAAAATACATAAAGTATGGCCATAAGCATTTGGGTTTATATCTAAAAAAGCTAAACAATCTTCGGACTCATCAATTTTATAACAAGGTATTTTACCTTCAACTATTTTAGTAAATATAGAGGACAATTTTATCTAGTAATTGAGAGAATTTTAAATTTTATTTTGCCATTTGGAACACTAATTTCAGCAAAATCACCAACTGACTTACCAAGTAATCCCTTACCAATTGGAGAGTTTACAGATATTTTACCACTTTTTAAGTCAGCTTCACTTTCTGCCACAAGTTGGTAATTCATAGTTGCTCCATTTAATTCATTTTTAATTTCAACTTTAGATAAAACAAGAATTTTAGAAGTATCTAATTGAGATTCATCAATTAACCTAGCTTGTGAAAGAGTTTCTTCCAACTTAGATATTTTTAATTCTAATAACCCTTGAGCTTCTTTTGCAGCATCATATTCAGCATTTTCACTCAAATCTCCTTTATCTCTAGCTTCAGCAATAGCTTTTGAAGCATTCGGTCTTTCAACATCTTTTAGTTGATTGAGCTCTGCTCTAAGCTTATCTAAACCTTCTTGAGTGTAATAATTGATTCCCATAATTAAAAAAAAACCCTCTATATCTAGAGGTAAATCTAATATACAAATTTATTAAGTGTTATTTAATTAAATTTGAGGTGGAATGATAATAAAAAGATATATAATAATTCTATTAATCTTAACTAGCTGTGAAAGTGAACAAACTAATATCAATCCATATATACCAAACATAAGCTTTGATAGGATTATAAATTTAAATTTGCCCAGTTATGATAATTTAAATTTTACTGGCGGATCTGTTATAATTGATGGACTTGGGGTTTGCGGAGTAATACTATTTAATTTTAATGATGATATCTTAGCTTGGGAAGCTTGTGATCCAAACCATAAAAAAAGAGATGATTGTCCAAGTCTTGATATTGACGGTGTTCAAGCAAAATGTAATTGTGTAGGAAATATATACAGTCTAGCGACTGGCCAATTACTAAACAGTAGCATGACATCTAATTATCCGCTTATTCGTTATAAAACCGAACTAATTGGTTCAAATCTGAGAGTTTATAATTAAAATTTAAGAATAAATCCTGTCAAAAAATTCGTTGTAGCTTGAGGATAATACCCAGCTCCATCTAATGTTGTTATTTGACCTGGAGTACTCCATGTATCATCATATGTATAATAATATCCATTTGAAATATATTCTTTATTAAGCAAATTATTTATCAATAAATTAATTGAAATAGATTCAAAAATTTTATTTGGTTCTAACGAATATGAAATACTTAAGTCATTCACAAAGTAACTATCAAGAATTGAATTAGGCTGATCAGTGTTACTCATATATTGTTTACCAACATATTTAGATAAAAAAGTAAAGCTTAAATTTTCAGAGTATTTGTAGTTAAGACTATTTGAACCAATAAATGATGGGGAAAAAGAAATATTTGTTTTTCCATAATTATATAATGCACCATCAACCATTGAAAAGATATTTTTATTCTTATTCGAACTTAATGTAATATTGGTTTGCACAGAAAATAAATCTGATAATTTTATTGAATTTTCAATTTCTAACCCAATCCTAGAGCTTGACCCACTATTTGTTCTTTTAGGATTCCCAACATCATCGATTTCGCCTGTCAAAACTAGCTGCTCATCATAAAGCATAAAGTAACTATTTAGATTAAGTAGAATATTTTCATTTCTAAACCGCCACCCAATTTCTATATCATTTAACCTTTCAGGTTTAATTTCAGAATTACTTTCAAAATCCGTTCTATTTGGTTCTCTATTCGCTCTAGCGTATGAAGCATAAATTAATGAACTTGAATTCAACTTATAGGATAACCCAATTTTGGGATTGAAAAAATTATATGATTTATCTAAAACCATATTGATTAAATCTGATGTGATTCCGGATGTATTATATTTTACTCCTCTAAGCTGAATATCAGTATATAATTCAGTTTTTTTGTTAATGGAATACAGCAGTTTAGCAAAAAAACTTAAATCTTTTTTTTCACCAAGGCCCTCATAATACCTATCTCTTATTTCACCAGTATTACTAAGACTACGAGCCCAAATTACTTCTCCATAATGATCTCCAACATAGGAGCTGTAAGAACTACTTAAAGTTAAGTCAATCTTATCCTTGATATAATTAATTGAGCTATTTAAAACGTAAAAATTATTATCTAACCATCTTCTTCTTATTAAGTCTGTCGTTCCAGTTTCGTTTTCGTTACTGTCAATATCTGATTTAACAATTCCTCCATATGTATTAATATCATCATCCTCTTTATATTGTTCAAAGTAACCTCTTCCATCGGTGTAATTTAATCCTAAATTAAATGACCAATAATTATTTATTTTTTCATTCCAATGCAGCTGAAAGTGATCTTGCTTATAATTATCAATTTCATTTTCATAAGTAAGTGGATTTTGACGTCTATTTTCCAGAACTTGATCCATAGATAAGCCATCCCATGCTTGATATGTTTTTTCATGTCCACCAAATGATATAGCCTTGATTAATGTACTTCCATTTGTGTAAGCACCTTGGATAAAGTATGATTTTAAATCAGAATAAGCCCTATCAACATATCCATCAGAATCAATCTTTGATAACCTACCAGATAACTCAAAATAATCATTAATCTTCCCTGTACTAAACTTAATTGTATTTTTTAGGGTGTTATAACTTCCAAAACTACTTGATAGCTCAGCATAAGGTTGATCAGAAACAATGTCCGTTAAAATATTAATACTTGCTCCAAAAGCACCGGAGCCATTTGTAGAAGTTCCAACACCTCGTTGAACTTGCAGGCTTTCAATTGAGGAGCTAAAATCTGGCAAATTAACCCAAAAGGTACCCATTGACTCGGGATCATTAAATGGAATTCCATTAATGGTAATATTTGTTGATTGTGGACTCACTCCTCTTATCCTAATTCCAGTATAACCTATTCCAGCACCTGCATCAGATGTTGTAACAACAGATGGTAAAAAATTTAATAAAATTGGAAGATCTTGACCAAGATTTTTAGATTTTAAATCCTGTTTATCAACGTTTGTAAAACTGATTGGTGATGAAAATTTAGCGCGTATACCTTTGACGATGACTTCATCTAAGTCTTGTCTTGTTGTTTGTAGCGTATCATTAATAATTTCTTGTGAACTAATAACATTAGAAATAAGAAACACCGCTAATAAAAATTTTTTCATAATTATAATATTAACGGGGTAAAAGTTAAGTGAGTATCATTTTTCCTTACAAAAATTACTTTGTCAGGTTCAATGGGTATAATCTCAGCCTTAGCACCCCAAATTCACATCAAAACTAAAAAAAAAAGGGCACATATGGCCCTTTTTTAAAAGTAAATTAATCTTGATTAAAAAGAATATTTCAATCCAACAGAAATATTTCTTCCCATTGCATGAAGGTTTAAGTTTTTTAACCTAGATAAATGGTCAACATATTCCTTATCAAACA
>QOPZ01000018.1 GCA_003331885.1 Cryomorphaceae bacterium
TTATTTTTACAATTTACAAATTTTTTAGCTGAAAATATGTTAATAAAAAAGTATTTTATTTACGAATTCCTCAAAAAAGTAGTTAATTTTATGATTATCAATAATTTCTGATTGAAATTATGGGGTTAGAGTAAAAATATTTCGTCTACAAATACCCAAGCAGGCTGACCCTCAGCAACATGACCTTTTGGAAGTTTTCTATTGCTTTTAATTTTTAATCTGACTTTTTGAATATTTTTTTGTTTTAAGTTCAATTTAAATATTCTTTTTGAGTCTGGTTCATCCACTTTTGACTTCGGAATAGAAATAAATGAAATTAATTTTTCAGATCCATCAGAAATATCAAATAAACTTATTGATTCAGGATGAAGAATAAACCCTACGTTAATGCTCTCCATACAAGAAACCGCAATTTCACTTACATTTTTATTTTTTGGTAAGTCAAAATCAACAATCAAATTTCCAGAATTCTCTCTCCTTCCTTGTTGTTTTGCCTTTTCTTTATCTTCTTCGTGAAAAGTTCCATTCCATTTTCCATCTCTGAAATCAAGAGACCCTAGTTGACCATCAAATAAAATATCATTATTGTAAGGATCTATATTTTTTGACACTAAACTATAGTTGTTAACGTTAGCTTTTATCTTATCAAAATAAAAAGACTTAGTTACACTATTTCTATACCCTTTCTTAAATGCTTTGACATTAAAATTACCTGATTCAGTAAAAATTAAAGATTGATTATAAATTTTGGATATACTATCTGGTTCAGTTTCATCTAGTGTGTAACGATAAGTTGGATCTGAAATTGCTTTATTGACTTTAACTTCAATAGAATCTACAAATAATATTCTATTAAATGATGGATTTATATCAGCAATTGGATTAGGATTAATCTCGATACCATTTGCTTCAATTATTGGCTTTTCAAGAGGAAAGCCCTCAAGACTAGAAAAATCTTGAAGAGATATTCCAAAATATAACTTCCCATTTGTTTCATTTGTAAGTGACTCTCTTAAATTTAAATCATTGAGTGTATTGTAAGCATAGACCTTTTTCATTAAAGGGGTATTGGACATGCTTATGAGATCTACTGGCTGTAGCGAATTGTTATTTACAATTAAAAACTCTAAAGATTTTGGCAGATTTATAAAATCATTGCCTTCCAATTTTGTATTGTCAAGGTTTAAAAATTTTAAATTTTTAAAATTTAACAACTTAGATATGTTGATATTTGAAAGGTCAACATTAGATAAGTCCATTTTTTGAATATTATCTGCAATTTTTAAAAGAAAGCTAAGATGTTTTGATTCAAAGCTTTTTCCAATATATTTTACATCAATAAAATTAGACTCAACACTAACTCTTTCAATTCTAAAATTATTTTCTAAAAGTTTAACTAAACTTTTTTTTGAGGGAGCTTCAACATTTGATAATACTGGTAAGTAATTTAAAATTTCATTAGAAAATGTGTCATCGGCTATCTCAGTGTAGCCCTCAAATTTTGCTCCACTATCAATCCACATCATAATCAATTTTTTTTCATTTTCAGTAAGCTGAGAGTTTCCGTCAGGTGGCATATGCATCTTGTCATTAATTGGCAAATTCAAATAATTATATAATTTACTTTTGGATGAATTATTAGCAAAAATAATTTGACCATTTTCACCCCCCAATAATATATCTGAACTGCTGGCAAGCATTAAACCTCCTTTACTTTTAGACATGTTATGACATTTAACACATTTTGTGTCAATAATTGGAGAGATAACGTCATTAAAAACATGAACACTATCATAACTAACTATCATTACAGTTTCTTGAAATTCTGGTAATTTTAAATAATCCTTACCATGCGTTAATGAGCCCCCATTATGCCCAGTAATTGTTAATAATATTGTAGCAAATACAAAAGAAGAAAGAATGTGATTGAAGGCTTTTTGTTTTTTATGTAAATAAAGAACAAAACCTATTAAAACAGTAGTTGCAATTGCTAACCACATGTGCCTATCAACAAGAACAATATCATAGTCACCGTTTAAATGAAGTATGTATCCAAAAATTGAGGTTATAATTGATGTTATAAAAGAAAATAAGAGCCCTAATCGAACAGCAGGATCAAAGTTTGATTTTAAAAATTTTTGGGAAGCAAATAATAAAAAAGTAAATAAAAAGGCTCCGATTGGCAAGTGCAATACAACGGGATGAAAATTACCTAAATATTTGATTATTTCTTCCATTATATTCGATATTTTGCATCAATTAAAATAGAATCATTTTGATCATCTGTTAGAGCAAAATTAAACCCCTTTTTTAAACTATATCCAGCATAATCACCAGATTTACTAAGAGCAATGAATCCAACTTGAAGATATTCCCATTCTGGCCTATTTCTATGTAGTTTTGAAATCCTGTGAACAACCTCTTTACAAGCATCTAATGGGGACATTCCATTCCTCATACACTCTACAACCATTGCGCTACCTGCAGTTCTTATTACTGCCTCTCCCAGTCCTGTAGCAGCAGCAGCTCCAACGTCGTTGTCAAGAAAAAGACCAGCTCCGATAATTGGAGAATCCCCAACTCTTCCATGCATTTTCCAAGCTGCACCACTTGTAGTACATGCGCCAAATAAATTACGATCTGAATCAATCAAAAGCATACTTATTGTATCATGATTTTCGATATTTATTACTGGCTTGTGTTCAGATTTTTTTAACCAATCCTCCCAATCTTTTTTTGATTGTTCAGTTAATAAATTTTCTCTTTTAAAGCCGTTCTTAATTGCAAAATCATAGGCCCCTTTTCCAGATATCATT
Organism: Cryomorphaceae bacterium; assembly: GCA_003331885.1. Classification (GTDB taxonomy): domain Bacteria; phylum Bacteroidota; class Bacteroidia; order Flavobacteriales; family Flavobacteriaceae; genus Eutrophosalina. The sequence continues at coordinate 2,817 of QOPZ01000018.1, forward strand.
ACGTGAGGAGTTTTTTCCATAACCAATCTTGCAACTGAAATTGGATTTTTAATATTTTCCAAAAAACTAACAGAGCCACAATCGTTATTTGAATTCATAATACAGGCATCTAAAGTTACTTTACCCTCACGATCAGGTAATCCGCCATATCCGACAGATCTTTCATCAGGATTATTTTCAGAATCTCTTACGCCATATTCAACTGCAGTTAATCCACCTTCACCATTTTTTAATTTTTGCCAAGAAATTTTATTAGCTTCAACTCCATGTTTCCATGTTGAAATAATTCGTGGAACAGCAAGCTCCTTATTCTTTGGGTTTTTAACTGTTATTCCAAATCCAGAAGTTGCAATAGAACCTAAAACAGTATTTTTTATAAATTTTCTTCTACTCACAGCTAAAAATTATTTAATCAATCATTCCTATTTCTCTAACACCAACTCCTTCTCTTGAAGTTAATTTATCTCCCAATTCGTTTCTTGCTCTTTCTCCAATTTCTTCTAGCCTTTTAGCAATTTCCATATTTTCTGAATAGACATTTGAAAGTTCTCTCGGATCAACTATTAGATTATATAATTCATTAGATTTTACCGGATTATATTCATATTTAACAGGCATTCCATCTTTTCCACCTTGCTTTCCATTTAGAGATCTATAAGTTCTAGGAAAATATAATTTCCAATCTCCAGATCGAACTGCATGAAGTTCATTTTGTCTATAATAAAAATATAACTCTTGATGAGGAGATTTTTTTTCTTTTTGAGTTATTAATGGCCAAATATTTTTACCATCAATTTTGTTTTCTGATAATTTGGATCCCGTTAAAAATGAGAATGTAGGCATCCAATCAATCCCTATGACTGGCTCATCAATTATAGTTTTGGGCATTATTTCTTTAGGATATTTTATGATACAAGGTACACGTTGACCACCTTCCCATGCTGTTCCTTTTCCTTCTCTGAAAATTCCTGATGAACCTGCATGATCTCCATAAGAAAGCCATGGTCCATTGTCAGATGTAAATACAACAATCGTATTTTCGGAAAGATTGTTTTTTTCTAAGGCTTCTATCACTCTTCCAACAGAAAAATCTATTTCTGAAATAACATCCGCAAACAATCCTTCTCCAGTACTTCCTTGAAATTCTTTAGAAGCAAAAAGAGGAACATGTGGTTGAGGATGAGCTATGTACAAGAAAAATTGATTGTTCTTGTTTTCTTCGATAAAACGTATACTTTCATCGGTTATATTTTTGGTTAAATCGGATTGATCAATTAATGCTTGAACTGGTTTATCGTTCTTATAAAGCATCAAGTCGTTAGGGTAATCTTGTGGGCGTTCAGGATGAAATGGCCACATATCATTTGAAAAAAGTATTCCATAAAATTCATCAAATCCATGATTTGTTGGCATAAATTTTTCAGCATCTCCTAGATGCCATTTGCCAAAAATTCCTGTCTTATAATTATTACTTTGAAGCATTTCGGATAAAAGTAATTCATCAGGGTTAATTCCTCTTTTTGATTTTGGGCCAAAAGCTCCACTTATTCCTAATCTATTAGGGTAACATCCGGTTAAAATTGCTGCCCTTGAAGCTGAACATACAGCTTGTGGAGCATAATAAGACGTCATTTTCAATCCATCATCTGCCATTTTATCAAGATTTGGAGTATCAATAAACTCAGATCCGTATGAGCTTAAATCTGCATATGCCAAATCATCAGTTAAAATAAAAACAATATTGGGTGGGGTATCTTTTAGCTTATTGCATCCAAAAAATATAATAATCATTATAAATAATATAGGGTATAAATTAAATCTATTCATCTTTTGTTGTTATTAGTTCTAAAGCTTTTTTTACATCATTAACGGGAAATTTACATGTGTTATTAACGCATACATATATTAAATTATCTCCTTTAATATATCTATTTTTAAGTAGATACTTGTCGCTATCCGTTTTTGAAGCAGCAATTAATATGTTAGGTAAATACATTTCTGTTATTTTCTGTGCCATTTCAAATGATTTTTTTCCAGATATTACAACCTCATAAAAACTATCATTGTAATCCAAGGCGACATTCATCCAGTTCATATAATCGAGTGAATTATTTATCATTTCGTTAGATATTTCAGTTAACATAGATTTACCAGTTTCTGAGAGATTTCTATTACCTGTGTAATGAGATAATAAAAATAAATTTTTACACATTACAGAATTTGCAGAGGGCATAACTGCATCTTGATTTACAAATAAATTATCAGAAAATAATAATGATTGATCAGAACTAAATTTTAGAAATGAAGAATTATCTGCTTTAAAAAGCAGGAGTGTTTTTTTTGTTAGGTCTTCTGCTTTATCAATGTATGTATAATCAAAAGTGGATTGATATAAATTTATATACGCAGAAATTAAATAACTATAGTCTTCTAAGAAAAATATCCCCTCATTTGAGATTGACAATGACCTTTTCAATATTAAATCATCATTCAACAAGCTCTTTTCAATAGCTTCAATAATATTTTTTGCTTTTTCAATATATTTTTTATCACCTGTTGACTTATATGCATCTGATAAGCCAATTATAGTTAAGGCATTCCAAGAGGTAAGTATTTTTTTATCTGTTATAGGTTTTTCCCTATTTTTTCTTGATGTTCTTAATATGTTGATTGATTGTGATATTTTAGTTTCCAATTTCTTTTGAGATATATTAAATTTTTTGGTAAAATATTCATCATCATTTTCTCTTTTTAAAACATATTTATTTTTTTCCCACAATCCTTTTCCATTAATATTAAAATAGTCTTGAAATAGGTCAAAATCTTTAGATAGAAGATCCCTTATTTTCTGTTTATCCCAAACATAATAATCCCCTTCAATTTTTTCTGAACCAATTTCGGTAACAGCTGAAATACTTGAGAAAATTAAACCATCTTGATTGGTTAAATTACTTTCTAAAAAATTGAAAATATTATCAATTTGATTTTTAAAAACTTCTTTATTGCTTCGTTTATATGCTTTTGAATAAAGTGAAAGCATTTGAGCATTGTCATAAAGCATTTTTTCAAAATGTGGTATGTGCCAAATTGAATCAACAGTGTACCTATGAAATCCTCCTTCAATATGATCATTTATTCCTCCATAAGCTATATTTTTTAAAGTTAAATCAACAAAATCTAAATATTTTTTTTCTTTGAAATGATAACCACTTTTAAGAAAAAAATCAATCATAGATGGTAAATGAAATTTTTGACTAGATCTTAATCCTCCATTTTCTTTATCTAAAGATTCATAAGCTACATTACTAGCATCTTTAATTTGAGTTAATAATTCTGATTCTTTAAAATCATTTTTAATTATTGTTTTGGGATTTAATCCCTCTTTTAATTTTCTTGAATAATCTAAAACATCATCATATCTATTTGTAAATAATTCATTTATTTGTGTTAAAACATTTATCCAATTTTCTTTTGGTAAATATGTTCCTCCCCATATTGGGGATCCATCAGGCAGAGCTATAATATTCATAGGCCAACCACCACTTCCCGTCATTAATACTAGTGATTTCATATAAAGCTCGTCAATATCAGGTCTTTCTTCACGGTCTACTTTTATGTTTATGAAGTTTGAATTCATGATTTTTGCTGCATCTTCATTACTAAATGTTTCCTCTTCCATAACATGACACCAATGACAAGAAGAATAGCCAATACTTATAATCAATAACTTGTTTTCGTTTGATGCTAACCTTAATACATTCTGATTCCAAGGCATCCAATCAACGGGATTTGTTGAATGCTGCTTTAGATATAAACTTTTTTCATTACTAAGACTATTCATTCTATTTTGACTGAAATTTATAAATGAAATTAATAATGTTATTACTAAAAAAAATATTTTTTTTATTCTCATCAATTAAAATAATTCCTAATTTACTCTTTAATTTATTAAAATAAATACACATAATAAATTATGAAAAAAGTATCATTACTAATAATATTATTTTTAATGGGATGTAACAATAAGATAATTGAGCGTCCTAATATATTATTTATTATGTCAGATGATCATACTTCACAAGCATGGGGTATTTATGGTGGAATTTTACAAGATTATGTTAAAAATGATGGCATTAAAAGATTAGAAAAAGCTGGTGTTGTTCTAGATAATTTATATTGCACAAATGCTATTTGTGTGCCTAGTAGAGCTTCTATTCTTACTGGACAGTATAGTCATATAAATGGAGTTTATAATCTACCTGATGCTCTTAATCCTGATTCTTTAAATGTTGCTAAAATTTTAAAAAATAATGGATATCAAACATCAATTGTTGGTAAATGGCATTTAAAAAAAGAGCCTAGTGGTTTTGACTATTATAAAGTTCTTCCTGGTCAAGGGCTATACAATGACCCTTACTTTAAAACAAAAGATAATTGGGAGGATGGATACAAAGGTGGAATACAAGAAACTGGGTTTTCGGCTGATATTATTGGAGATAGTTCAATTGAGTGGTTGAAAAAAATTGATGGTAAAAAGCCTTTTTTTCTTATGACACATTTCAAAGCAACTCATGAACCATTTGATTATCCTGAACGAAATAAAGACTTAAATAAAGATGTTGTTTTTCCAGAACCAAATTCATTGTATGAATTTGACCCAAAAGATTCTGGAAGAAAACACATAGGACAAATTGTTGAAAATTTAACAGAAAGATGGGTAAATGATACTAAAAATAATTTAGGAAGATATCCTGGATTGCCTTTTTCAATTAATGGTCTTAATAAAAAGGAAATTAGATCTAAAACCTATCAAAAATTTATAGGTGATTTTATTAAAAGTGGTGCTGCCATTGATGATAATATTGTGAAAATATTAGACTATTTGGAGAAAGAAAAATTAATTGAAAATACAATTATAATTTACACATCTGATCAGGGCTATTTCCTTGGCGAGCACGGCTATATGGATAAAAGATGGTTTTATGAAGAATCTGCTAAGATGCCTTTTGTAATCTCATATCCAAAAAAACTTCCAAAAGGCAGAAGAGTTAATGATTTAATTTTAAATATTGATATACCGTCATTATTTTTAGATTTCGCAAGAATAGATCAGCCTAAAAGTTTTCAAGGATTAAGCTTTAAAGAAAATTTAATTACTAATACTAATTCTAGAGAATATATTTATTATAGATATTGGCAACATGATGTAAAAAGACCTGCACATCTTGGAATTAGATCTAAAAATTACAAGTTAATTTATAATTATGGAGAAGGTCTTGATAAATCTGGAACTAGCAAAGAAAAAACGATTCCAAATTGGGAGTTTTATGATTTAATTAATGACCCAGGTGAAAACCAAAATAATTTTGAAAACCCAATATACAAGGAAATTATTGAAAAATTATATGAGCAATTAATCATTGAAAAGAAAAAGGCAAAGGATTATGAGCTAGAGATTCCAAAAATATCATGAAGAAACTTTTTCTTACAATATTAATGTTTCAATTTATTTTAGTCTGGTCTCAAGACATAAAAAAAATTGATAGTCTTATAATTAATAGTATTGAGTTAAATGCCTTTCCTGGGGCACAAGTTTATATAAAGAAAGGTGATTTTAAATTTCAAAAATCCTATGGATATCATACTTATGACTCGATAATAAAAACTGATGATGATCATTTATATGATCTCGCATCTATAACTAAAACATTAGCTTCTACTCTTGCTATTATGAAGCTTTATGATGAAAATAAGTTCAAGCTTGATGTTCTTATTTCAGACTTTGTTAATAAACTAAAAAGATCTAACAAAAAAACTACAAATATTCATGAATTGCTAATTCATCAGGCAGGATGGAAACCATACATAAATCATCAAAAATTTCTTTTGAAAAAAAATGGAAAATTAAAATCAAGATTTATCTCAAACAATACGGCTGATAATAAACAACAAATAGCTAAAAATCTTTACATAAAAAAAAATTATTATAATAAGATTATAAAAAGAATTAGAAGATCTAAATTGGACGAAGAAGGTAATTATAAATATTCAGGATTATTTTTTTGTTTGGTGCCTGAAATGGTAAAAACTGTCTCCAATCAATCATTTGAAGAATTTCTATTCGACAATTTCTATTCTAAGATTGGTGTAGATTTAGTTTTTAATCCAAATAAAAGATTTTCTTTAGAAAAAATTGTTCCAACGGAGAAGGATTCCTTATTTAGAAATCAACTTATTCATGGCTTTGTTCATGATGAAACCGCTGCAATAATGGGTGGAGTTTCTGGAAATGCTGGATTATTCGGTAGCGCGAAAGATGTTGGTAAAATGTCTGAGTTTTTGTTAAAAAAGGGTTTAAATAATAATACTCAAATTATAAAAGAAAGTACTGTAACATATTTTACTAACCCTGGAGATTATAATCGAGGTTTAGGATTTGATAAACCAAGATTAATCTCTAATGATAAGTTTTATCCAAATGAAAAATTATCAAAATCTAGTTTTGGTCATACTGGCTTTACAGGCACATTTTATTGGGTTGATCCAGAAAAGGAATTAATAATAGTTTTGCTTACTAATAGGGTTAACCCTAGTCGATCATATGAAAACCTATATGATTTAGATGTAAGAAAAAAGTTAATTGATTTAATTATATAGATTTAATCTCTTGAATTTATTTTAGCAAGAAGTCTCAAGATTTCTAGGTAAAGCCAAACTAAAGTGATCATTAATCCAAAGGCAGCATACCATTCCATATACTTTGGAGCGCCTTTTTCAGAAGCTTCTTCAATAAAATCAAAATCTAAAACTAAATTTAAAGAAGCAATAACAACTATAAATAATGAAAATAAAATACTAGTCATGGATCCATTAGTTGGATTTAAAATCTCAAATCCAAAACCAAAAAATATTCCAATAAAACCTATTAGATAAAAAACACCTATACCAGCAGTTGCAGCAAAAATACCTAGTTTGAGATTATCACTAGGCTTAATAATTTTAGATTTGTAAGCAAAAAGTAATGACAACAATATGAATGATGTTAAACATACAGCATTAAAAACTATTCCTTCAAATTGCTGAGCATACATATATGAAATACCCCCAAGAAATAAGCCTTGACATAAGGCGTAAATGGGAGTTGTAATTGGTGAAAGCTCCTTTTTAAAAATTGTAATAAAAAAGGTTATTACACCTGCTCCAGCTCCGATTAACCATAGGTAATTTAGATTAGAAGTGTATGAATAATATCCTGCAAAAATTAATAAAAATAAAGATATTGCTGTTTTGTTTACAGTTCCATCAATAGTCATATAATCATTTCTAATTAATGGTCCGCTTGACTTTGAAGCTGATAGACCTTTGAAAGTATTTTTATTTAATGCTGGATTTCCAGATCTGTAAGATAAATGTCTTGTCATTTTAAATTAACTTTATGGTAAACTATTTAATATGCGTAAATTAATTTTATTATTATTTTTAATTTCTTTCAATAATCATGCCCAAATTGAAAAAAATTCTAATGAAGTATATCCAATTTTCCCAATATGCAAACTTCTTCCTGATTCTAAACAAAATCAATGTTTTGATGAAAGTATGTTTGAACATATTGAAAAAAACTTCAAATATCCCAAAACTGCATGGGATTTAGACTTAGAATCATTAGTAAGAATAAGGTTTAATATTAATGAAAATGGTTCGGTTGATAATATAATTGCGAACGCTGCAGTTATTGGAATAAGCTTTATTGAAAAAGAAGCTTTAAGAGCCGCCGAAAGTATGTTTGAAGTTGCCGCTGCCAATATAATCAGGTCTCTTCCAAAAATGACACCTGCAAAAAATGATGGCATTCCAATTAACAAAACATTTCAGATTTCAGTTGAATATAAAATTCCTGTACAATTAGATTATGATGAAATTGATAAAGCTCCCAGCTTTGATAAATGTGAAGATGTTGAAATAGATAAATCAAAAGAATGTTTTGAAAATTATATAGCTGAACACATTAATAAAAATTTAAAATATCCCAAAAGAGCTTTAAAAAATGGAATTGAAGGTGATGTGTATATTCAATTTGAAATTACTTATGATGGTTATTTTATCAATTTTTCTACAATTGGACCAGATAAAATATTAGAAGATGAAGCATACAGAATAATGTCCAAGCTTCCACAAGTAAAACCAGGTGAATATCTTGGTAAAAAAGTTAATATACTATACGGCTTGCCAATTTCATTTAGACTTTAATTACAATTGTATGAAGAATAATATTAAGCCTATAAATTTCTTAAAAAAATTTGAAAAATTTTCTGAGCATTGGTCTCCAAAAGTAATTTCTGAACTTAATGATTATCAATTCAAGCTTGTGAAGGTAAAAGGAGATTTTATATGGCATAATCATGAAAATACAGATGAAGCTTTTATTGTAATTGAAGGAAAAATTTTTATTGAATTTGAAGATAAAACCGAGGAAATTAATAAAGGAGAAATGATTGTTGTTCCAAAGGGTGTTGTACATAGGCCTTATGCTAAAAATGAAGCAAAAATTATGATTATTGAACCGTCAGGTGTAGTTAATACAGGAAATATAACAGACAAATTAACAGCTCCAACTGATGATTGGATTTGAATAGCTTTTAAATGGTTATATTTAATAGATATGAAAGAAATGTCCAAAAGTTATCTATCAAAAAAAATTAATAAACTCAATAAAAAAATTCATCGCGCAGAGGAACAAAATGATGAAAATAAGGTTTGGTGGAGAAAAATGAAACTAGAAAAATTAAAGAATAAACTTAATAAAACTAGCTAATTATGGCAGAGCTTATTTCTAAAGATAAATTGAATCAAAAAATAAATAATCTTTCAAAAAATTGGGTGATTGAAGATGTATTTTTAAAAGGAAGTTTTGTTTTTAAAAACTTTGATGATGCTTTTAGTTTTATGAAAAAAGTTGCTATTAAATGTGAGGACATGAATCATCATCCAAAATGGACAAATGTTTACAATAAGATTGATGTAGAGCTTTATACTCATGATTCGGGTGGTATCACAGAAAAAGATTTCGAATTATCGTCATACATGGATGCTGAATTTAAAAATTTTAGTAAATAAATATTAATGAAAAAACTCCTTTTACTATTACTATTTATTCCACTTGTTTCTTTAAGTCAAATTGAAGGCAAACAGCATGAGCAATTAATATTAAGAGGTGCAACATTAGTTAACAGTACAGGCGCCCCACCATTAGGCCCAGTCGATATTGTAATAGAAAAAAATATAATTACAAAGATTCAAAATGTTGGTTATCCAGGTGTTCCTATAAGTGAAAATAGAAGACCAAAGCTGTCTAAAAACGGTGTTGAAATTAACTGTGAAGGTAGTTATATTCTTCCTGGTTTCATTGATACTCATGGGCATATTGGGGGAAGATCACAAGGAGCTAGCCCTGATTACGTATTTAAGCTTTGGATAGCACACGGCATAACATCAATTAGAGAACCTGGTGGTTCTTTAAGTCATGAGCTAAAATTAGAATTAAAAAATAAAAGTGAAAAAAATAAAATTATTGCACCTAGAATTTATGCTTTTTCAACTTTTAATTCTAGAGTTGAATCAGCTGAAGAAGCAAGAGAATGGGTAAGAGAAAATAAGAAAAAAGAGTCTGATGGAATAAAATTTTTTGGCGCTGCACCTGAAATAATGCAAGCTGCAATTGAGGAAAATAAGAAATTAGGGTTAAGATCAACATCACATCATGCACAGTTAAATGTTGTTAGATGGAATGTTCTAAATTCAGCTAGAGCTGGATTGAATTCTATGGAACACTGGTATGGACTACCTGAAGCACTTTTTAATGATAGAATTATTCAAAACTATCCTCCTAACTATAATTATCAAAATGAACAAGATCGATTTGAGGAAGCAGGAAAACTTTGGAAACAGGCAGCAGAACCCTTTTCAGATCACTGGAATAGTGTGATGGATGAATTAATTTCTCTTGATTTTACTATTTCACCAACATTAAATATTTATGAAGCTAGCAGGGACTTACACAGAGCAAGAAGAGCGGAATGGCATGATGATTATACTTTACCAAGTTTGTGGGGGTTTTATGCTCCAAGTAGAATTTCTCATGGATCCTATTGGCATTATTGGGGAACAGAACAAGAAATAGCTTGGAAAGAGAACTACAGACTTTGGATGACTTTTCTTAATGAATTTAAAAATAGAGGTGGAAGAGTTACTACAGGTTCAGATTCAGGATTTATATATCAACTGTATGGATTTGCTTTTATCAGAGAACTTGAGCTATTAAGGGAAGCTGGATTTCACCCTTTAGAAGTTATACAATCCGCAACTTTGAATGGTGCTGAACTTTTAGGCATTGATCATTTAACTGGTTCCGTTGAAACTGGAAAGCTTGCTGATTTAATTATAATTGATGAAAATCCACTCGAAAACTTAAAAGTATTGTATGGAACCGGAGCAATCAAACTTGATGAAAATAATAAAGTTACAAGAGTTGGAGGGGTTAAATATACCATTAAAGATGGTGTTGTCTATAATTCAAAAAAACTTTTAAAAGAAGTAAAGGAAATGGTTGATTTAGCAAAAAAAGAAGCTGGATTCAAAATAAAGCAACCAGGTTTAAATTAAATGAATACTCGTCTACTATTAATCAGTTTTTTCTTTTTGCTAATATCCTGTAGCAATGATAATGATGACTTAAATGACAATATAGATAATGATGGTAATAATATAACTCTATTTAGCAATAAGGCTCGAGTTGTTGGCTATTTCCCATACTACCGATTTTCAGTTAACGATCAAATTGAATATTGTAAGATAACTCATCTAAATATTTCTTTTGCAAATCCTTTAGCTGATGGAACAATTGTACTTCCTTCATCTGGAAATACAACACTTGCAGATGTAATTAATAGGGCAAGATCACAAAACAGTAATTTAAAAATATATATTTCTCTTGCTGGTGGAGCTTTATCATCATCAACTTCTGATATCTGGAAAAACTTTCTGGCAAATAGTCAAGATAGACCTATTCTAGTTGAAAAAATAGTTCAATATGCTAAAGACAATAATCTAGATGGTGTTGATGTTGATCTAGAGTGGAGTCATGTGACAGAAGGTTATAGTGATTTTGTTATTGATTTAAAAGAAAAACTAGCAGCTAACTCATTAGGTATGACTGCAGCCTTTCCATCTGAAACAAAATACTCATTAATCACTTCTGAGGCTCTAAATGCTTTTGATTTCATAAATATCATGGCTTATGATTACACAGGTCCATGGAATGCTTCATCTCCAGGACAACACAGTTCACTTAATCACGCTCAGAGAGGAGTTAATTATTGGAAAAACATAATTGGTGTAAATGGTGAAAAACTGACTCTTGGCGTTCCTTTTTACGGATATAATTTTGAAAGCTCAACAACTGTAAATTCCTTTACATATGGTTCAATTGTAGCATCGAGTATTTCAAACGCAGATAGAGACAATGTTGGAAATAAATATTATAATGGCAGACCTACAATAAGAGATAAAGTAAAACTAGCAGCTGAAACAATGAGTGGAATAATGATTTGGGAATTGGGACAGGATTCTTTTAGTGAATACTCACTTCTTGAAACTATTCATAAAAAATATACAGATTATGGTGTTGAAACAACCAATTTGTGTGGAAATTAAGAGAAATACCTACTTTTGCTAAAAATAAACAATGGATAATTTAGATTTTTTAAATATCGTTTTTCTAGAAAATGAAGTTAAAGATTATTTAATCTTTGTCTTGATTCTACTATTTGGATACTTATTAATTTCTCCAATAAGTTCATATTTAAGAAAAATTATATTTAGAATAGTTGGTAATAAAAATCATGTAGATGGGAAAGCTGAATTTGATAACCTTTTAAAAAAACCTCTATATTATTTTTTACTATTGCTAATTTTTTACTTTGCTTTTAACACATTAAGTTTCCCAAAGTCATTTGGATTAGTTGATTCATCTGAATTTGGTATAAAAATGATTCTTTCAAAATCATTTTCGTTATTGTTAATTGTCACAATTTTTTGGACAATACTTCAGTCTGTTGAATATCTTGGTGCAAGATTAAAATTTAGAGCTGAACAAACCGAAAGTAAAGTCGATGATCAACTTATCCCATTTGCAATTGAAATTGTGAAAGTGTTAGTTGTAATTTTTGCAATTGTATTTATTCTTGCCAATGTTTTTGATCAGAATGTAACTGCTCTAGCTGCTGGACTTGGAGTTGGTGGGGTTGCTGTAGCTTTAGCTTCAAAAGAAAGTTTGGAAAATCTTTTGGGATCATTCACAATATTTCTTGACAAGCCTTTTCAAGTTGGAGATATTATAACACTTGGATCAACAACTGGGCTTGTTGAAAAAGTAGGTTTTAGAAGTACAAGACTAAGAACATTTGATAAAAGTATTGTAACAGTTCCAAATAAAAATCTTGTTAATGCGGAATTAGACAATTTAGGATTACGACCTGTGAGGCGCGTAAAAACAAATATTGGATTGATTTATTCAACACCAATTGAACAAATAAAAAATATTGTTAATGATATTCAAGAACTTATTGATGATCATAAACAAACTACTCAAGATGGAAAGGTTAGATTTTTAAATTTTGGGGATAGCTCATTAGATGTAATGGTACTTTACTTTGTTAATAGTCCAGACTGGAATATTTTGGTTGATACTCAGCAGGAAATTAATTTCAAAATTATTGAAATTGTTAAAAAACATCAAAGTGATTTTGCATATCCTACAACTTCAGTTTTTTTAGAAAACCAAAAAAGTTAACTAGCTTTTTTAATCTATTTTAGGAGGCTCAACATCGGGCGGCTCATCAACATAGTCTTTGGTATATCTCGTAGGAAGTTTTTTAAAAATCCAATTACCATTTTTTATCTGCCCACGATATTTTTCTGTAACAACTTTATCAATAATTAAAAGTCCTTTTTCAGCCATTGATTCAAAATCATCTACAGGCTTATCAAATCCAATTCTAGTTCTATGGATGTTATACTTATTTGAAAGTTTTAATTCAAACATTTTTTGTATTTCTTTTTTTCCATACATAAAACCAAGCAATCCTCCCCAAGTAGATGCTGGATTGTCTGAATCCCATCCACAAAGTGTTGCTATTTTTATTGTTTCTTTAAAATTTCCTTCTCCATAAAAAAGGCTTATAATACTTGCTCCAAAATTAATTCCAGCAGCAAAACACCCATTACAGCTCTTATCAATTTTTGACCAATTATAATTATATTCATTATTAACTTGAAATTTAGTATTTAGACCGTCTCTTGTGTTTTCCCATGGTAATCCAAGATTATATTGTGATTTGACATAATCATACATTTTAGCAGAATATGATGAGTTTGGCAATATTTTTCTAGCCATCTCAGACATCCAAAAAAATTTTTCTTTTACATCGATATGATCAGTTTCTAAGGATGCTAATGAATGCATGATTATATAAAATTCTGAGATCCATGCAGCGTTTTCTCTTGCAACAGTTCTAATTGGCAAGTATGCCATTGAAAGTCCGTAATCAGCATAAATTGGGGAATACAATCCAAATATTTCAGTTGTTAACTGAGCATCTATCATTTCATAATATTCGTTGTTTTCAGGACTGCTTGTTTCAGGTGGAAGTACGCCCTCTAGCATTAAGTCAAAAGCCCTTTGATTTGAAACCCATAGAAAATTTTGTTCTTTTGGTTTTATATGCTTTAGCCATCCATCTCTAATTTGTTCTGGTCTTAATTTTAGATTATTATTTTCTAAAATAAGCTCCTGGTACATGTATTCTATATCAGTGTCATCATCCGAACCCCAAATACTATCAGACTTAGCTAAATTAAAATCAATATAATTGTAATTTGAGTATTCTGACCAAATATTTGGCTCGTCCTTTTTTCCCCAGTTATCATAAGTATAAAAACCTTCACCCTTTCCATTTATGGGAATTCCAATTTTATCCATTTCAGTTATTATCCCTGTCCAATTTGCAATTGACTGACCTAGCCAAAATCCTTCTAACTTATTTTTATATTCTTTCTTATTTATAATAAAGTTCCTATTGTCACTATTAGAACATGACATTAGAAATAAAAAGAGTATAATTATTGAAAAAAATTTAATTCGCATTTATCTTTTTATCCAAATAAATAATTGTAATACAAGACAGAAACATTAATAAAGACGGAAATGTAGGGACAATTGGGTCACCTATACTTAAATGAAAATAAATTGCAGCCAACATAAATGTTGCCATTATAAATGCAGTTGGAGTTATGAACTTTTTAAATTTTAAACCTAATAATAAAAATATAGCGCAAAGAACTTTAAAAATCCCTACGACGATCATTGTGGTTTTGTTTAATCCATATGCTTGAAACTCCTCAATCATATTAGAAGCATCTGCTCCCCTATAGATTGTATCCATTTCAAGTCTAAAAGTCCATGCACTCAGTACAGTAATACCTACAATTATAATTAATAGATTTAAAAAGTTTTTCATTCAAAAAAAATTAGCATTTTCTTAAGTATTGTTTTACATAAATTTAATACAATCTCAATTAATTTTTTATTAAAATAAATGAAATTTAAAGTGTATTTATAAAATGGTCTTTTTTTGTTATTTTATGTTCTAATAATATTAATAAAAATATTTAATTTTCAAAAATGGATATAA
>QOPZ01000019.1 GCA_003331885.1 Cryomorphaceae bacterium
TTCAAATGTTATGTTTAAATAACATTATTTAGTGAAAAACCACTTAACTTAAGTGTACGTTATTTTTATTTCTCTACATGTTATTATTTATTACTAAATTCACGGTCCTATGAAAAATTTCTTACACTACCTTTTTATAATATTTGCATTAAATATTAATGCTCAATCAATTGATTATGAACTATATACATTAGATAACGGGCTTGATGTTATTTTACACCAAGAAAACAGCTCACCTGTTGTCACTGTATCTGTAATGTATCATGTTGGTGCAAAAGATGAAGTCGAAGGAAGAACAGGATTTGCTCATTTCTTTGAACATCTTTTATTTGAAGGAACAAAAAATATTGAGAGAGGAAAATGGTTTGATATCGTTTCATCAAATGGTGGATCTAATAACGCTAATACCTCTCACGATAGAACTTATTATTACGAGACCTTTCCCTCTAATAGTTTAGAATTGGGACTTTGGATGGAAAGTGAAAGGATGCTTCATCCAATAATCAATAAAATTGGTGTTGACACTCAAAATGAAGTTGTAAAAGAAGAAAAAAGACAAAGGATTGATAATGCACCATATGGAGCTTTAATATATGGAACAGCTGTCGATCCATATTTATATAAAAAACATCCTTATAGAAGATCTGTTATAGGAAGTATGGAAGATCTTGATGCCGCTGAATTAGATGAGTTTATAAAATTTAATGACAAATGGAATAATCCAAATAATGCAGTTTTAGTTGTTGCAGGTGATATAGAAATCGATAACACTAAAAAACTTGTTGAGGCATACTTTGGTGATATTCCAAATAATGGTTCTGTTCCAGTAAGACAGACGATTGTAGAAGATCCAATTACAGAGACAGTAAAATTGACTGAGTATGATAGTAATATTCAAATACCAGTTAAAGCTTTCCTTTATCGAACACCTAGCATGAAAAATCGAGATTCATACGTTTTACAATATATTTCATCCGTACTAACTGGTGGTAAAAGTTCAAGGATGTTTAAAAGAATGGTAGATGATGAAAAACTAGCATTACAAGTACTTGCTTTCAATCAAGCTCAAGAAGATTATGGAAAATATTTAATGATTGCATTTCCTGTTGGTGACACATCTCTGGACAAGTTAATGTCAACAATGGATGAAGAAATAGAAAAAATAAAGTCAGAATTAATTACTGAACGAGAGTATGAAAAAGTAAAAAATCAATTTGAAGTACAATTTATTCAAAGTAATACAAGAATTGAAGGAATTGCAAATAGTCTTGCAAGATCTCATATGTTATATGGCGATATAAATGTTGTCAATGACCAAATTAATATTTATAGAAGCATTACTAGAGAAGAAATAAAAGAAGTTGCAAATAAATATCTAAACAAAAATCAAAGAGTTGAAGTAGATTATCTTCCAAAAAAATAAAAAATATGAAAAAAGTAAAATTATTATTCTTCCTAACTTTAATATTTACAATTAACATTTATGGTCAGGAAAGTGATTATGTAAAGCCAATAGATAGAAGTGTCCAGCCTAAGCAAGGAAAAATACCTACAATCGATTTAAAAAAACCAACAATTTTCACTTTAAAAAATGGATTAACAGTGATTGTAGTTGAAAATAAGAAACTACCTACATTTAGCTTAAGAATTTCAATTGATAATCCACCAACTAATGAAGGAGACAAGTCTGGATTAAGTCAACTTTCTAGTGCTTTATTTGGAGAAGGATCTACAAATGTGAGTAAAGATGTATTTAATGAGGAGGTAGATTATCTGGGTGCAACCATTTCTATGGGTATGGGTTTTGCTTATGCTAATGGTTTATCCAAACACAAAGAAAGAATTATTGAACTTCTTTCTGATGCGGCATTAAATCCAAATTTCGATCAGGAAGAACTCGATAAAGAAAAAGACAAATTAATTACAGCTCTTAAAGGAGAGGAGAGCAGTCCAGCAGCTATTGCTCAAAGAGTTACTGGGATTTTAACTTATTCTACTGATCACCCTTATGGTGAATTCAGTACTGAGGAAAGCATCAGTAAAGTAACAATTAAAGATATTGAGGGTAATTATAAACAAATGTTTAATCCTAATAATGCATACATGGTTGTTTCCGGTGATGTTGAGGTTAAGGAAATTAAAGATTTAGTTTCTAAGTATTTTAAAAATTGGAAAAGCTCAAAAAAGAAACTTAATTCAAGTATTAAGAGCCCTGTTGATGTAGCAACCACAGAGATAAATTTTATTGATATGCCTGATGCTGTACAATCTGAATTAGCTGTTTTAAATATCACAAATCTAGAAACTAAAAGTGAAGATCACCATGCTGCTCTTGTTGCAAACTATATTTTAGGTGGTGCATTTAATAGTTACTTAAACATGAATTTAAGAGAAGAGAATGGTTGGACATATGGTGCTAGAAGTTCTATTGCTAGAAATAAGTGGACTAGTGCAACTTTTAGGGCAACTACATCTGTTAGAAATGCTGTTACTGATAGTGCAGTTGTCGAAACACTCAAAGAAATAAATAAAATAAGAGATGAATTTGTTAGTGATGAAATGCTTTCAACTGCAAAAGCCAAATACCTTGGTAATTTTATAATGTCAACTGAAAACAAATCACTATTAGCTGATTTTGCTGTAAACATTAAGACTTTAAATCTGCCCGATGATTTTTATGAAACTTTTATAGAGAAAATTAATTTGGTTTCTAAAGAAGATGTAAAAAGAGTGGCCAATAAATATCTTAAACCTGAAAATTTAAGAATAATAGTTGTAGGTAAAGGGCTTGATGTAGCTGATAAGCTTGAAAATATTAAGTATAATAATAATTTAATTCCAGTCAAATATTTCAATAAAGTTGGAATACAAATTGAAAAACCTGTTTTTGCCAAAGAAATAGATGCAAGCATAACTGTAAAAAATATTTTTGAAAATCACTTAAATGCAATAGGTGGAGTGGAGAAGTTAAATAATGTAACATCAATTTCAATAACTGCAGCAGTTACAATTCCTGGAGCTCCGTTCAAGCCAAATGCTATTATTAAAGAAAAATTTCCAAATAAATCATCTATGGAAATGTCAGTACCTAACATGGGAACTTTAATGACCCAGAAATTTAATGGTGAAGATGGGTATATTGAACAAATGGGTCAAAAAATCCCATATGAAGATGATCAAAAAACTGAACAGAAAGAAAAAAAGGGACTTTTTGAAGAAATTTATCTTGACGATAGTGTTGCCCAAATAGTAAGTTTATCACCTGTTGATGGAAAAGATATATATAAAGTTCAAATTAAAGAGAACTCATTTAGGTTTTATGAAGCGGACTCAGGCCTTCTAATTATGACCGAGGAAACAACTGTAGCTATGGGTAATGAGATAAAAACAATTACTAAGTTTTCTGATTACAAGGAAGTTGACGGTGTTAAATATGCTTTTAAAAGAGAAATTATTACAGGTCCTCAAACAATTGTAATTGAAGCTGATCAAGTAATTTTAAATGAAGAGATAGAAGACGACTTTTTTAACTAGTTTGCTTTCTTTTATTTACTAAGTACACTCCTATCAATATAATTGCTGTAGCAAAGAATTGCATTATTGACAATATTTCACCATCAATTAATGCCCAAAATATTGCAACAACTGGCATTGTATATGTAACTGCTGAAGCAAATATTGGTGAAGATATCTTTACAAATTTGTTAAATAATGTTTGAGCAATAGCACTACCAAGAACACCCAATACTAATACAAAAAATATTGATTTTAAAATAAGTG
The DNA here is from genome assembly GCA_003331885.1 of Cryomorphaceae bacterium. Lineage (GTDB taxonomy): Bacteria > Bacteroidota > Bacteroidia > Flavobacteriales > Flavobacteriaceae > Eutrophosalina. Next base: position 3,781 of record QOPZ01000019.1, read on the forward strand.
GGTCTTGAAAATTTAAGTCAGTAAAATCAGAAAAATAAAGTACAATAATTGCAGGTGGAGAAATTGATAAAAAGATGCCAGCTGTCACAGCTTCAGGGGGTATATTGGTTAGGTATTTTTTAATTAAATTAACAGATGCAGCATAACCAACTGTGGTTAAATAAATAAAAAAAGAAAAATATATATTAGAATTCAAATTTGTCTCACTTGCTTCGTACAGCAATAAAACAGCTCCTACTAAACCAATAAATAATCCAAGCAATTGTTTGATACTGAAAGTCAAACTAAAGAATATAATTCCTATTATTAAAGTATTAATAGGAGTAACTGTTGTAATTATTGAAGCTAAACCACTTTCAATTTCAGTTTGTCCATAACTAATCAAATATACTGGGAAAAATGTTCCCAAATAAGCTGTAATAACTATCCACTTCCAGCTTTTTTTTGGGATTTTTTTTATTGAATTATATGAATATATATATATAACTGAGGCTGCAAAAATCATTCTTAAACTAGCAAGTTGAACAGAATTAAGGCCAACTAATCCTTTCTTAATTAAAATAAAAGAACTTCCCCATATTAAAGATAAAATAGCCAGATAAAACCATTTTTTGTTGTAATCATTCATTTTTCCAATCAATAGTTTCTATAATTTTTTTTATATCGCCGCGAATATAATGTATGTATGGTAATAATGAATCATAATTCGGTTCGGAATTGAAGTATAGACTTGCGGATAAAAAATTAGATATTGAATCCGTAATATAGAATTGAATATTTGATGGTGTATCTCCAATAAACATATAAACTCTTGAATATATATTATTGTAATCGTCAGAATATTCACTCGTTCGAATTTGATCAGCATACTCTGAGTTATTAAATACCTTCTCTTCAAATTGATTATAAACAGAATTGAGGTTCTGATTTAACTTAATGTTATTAAAATAAATTTTTGAATTCAACTTTTTATACTCTAATTCATAAATACAATCATCATAATATATAATTTCTGCATCAACATTTTTAACAAAACTATAATTACAGTTAGAATTAAAATTTTCATAATTAGGATAAAAAAATTCAGGAGCAAAAAATCCTTTTTGCTTAGGCAGATTTGGACTATTACAAGATTTTAAGGAAAATAATATTATAATAAATAAAATTCTCAATTAATCAATAAATTAAAATGGAAGATCGTCTACTTGATTTTGAGTATTTTCTACATTACTTGGTGGAGCTGCAGGACCTTCAGAAGCTTGTTGCTTCATAACATTATCATTGTCAGATTTATTGTTTAAAAAGTTGAATTCATTGACATGAACTTCAGTTGAATATCTCTGAATCCCATCCTCACCTTGCCATTTTCTAGTTTTTAACTTTCCTTCAACATATACCTTATCACCTTTTTTTAAATACTTATTACATATTTCTGCTGCTTTATTTCTAACTACAGCATTATGCCACTCAGTATTAATTACTTTTTCTCCTGTTTGTTTATTCGTATAATTTTCATTGGTTGCTATTGGAAACCTTCCAATACATCCACCGTCTTCAAAATGGTGCATTTTTACATCATCTCCTAAATTACCAATTAACATTACTTTATTTAGTGATCCACTCATATTATCAAATATAATAAAAAAAGAATCAGACTAATTCAGAAATAAACTTATTTATTGGTCTTGGAAAAGGATAATTTGATAAGGCTTTAATATCAGTCAAATCATCATCAAAATTTGATACTTTAAAAGTAAAAAAAGAAATATTCAATTGTTGATGTGTTAACTTGTGCTTAATTTTTTTTTCTGAGATAAATTTTAAATATTTAAAATCGAGTTCTTTAATAATTTCATTAACTGAACTTTCTTTTTTAGTTTCAATTAAAGGAAATTCATAAAGGTTTTTCCAAATTCCATTACCATTTCTTTTTTTAATTAAAGTTTTTCTATCATTTGTAATTATGAAAATATAATTTAGAAATCTATGCTTAATTTTTATACGTTTTTCTTTAAATGGATAAAGCATAACAGTGTTTGAATTAAAAGCTTTGCAATTACTTGAGAACAAACATTTATGACATTGAAATTTCTTTGGACGACAAACCATTGAACCATAATCCATCATAGCTTGATTAAAGTCTCCTGGATTAACTACATCAATTAATTTAAAACCTAACTTTTTAAAATATGTTTTAGTTTTTAACTTATCAATTGGCAAATCAATTTTAAACATTCTAGACAAGAACCTAAAAACATTTCCATCTACGACTGGTTGAACTTCATTATTACAAATTGAGCTTATTGCTGATGCTGTATAATCTCCTATTCCAGGTAACTTAATTAAATCATCATAATTGGATGGAAATATGCCTTTATAGTTGTTTAAAACAACCCGAGATGCTTTCAACATATTTAAAGCTCTTGAGTAGTATCCTAATCCTTCCCAAACTTTTAATAGCTCTTCATCATTAGTTTTTGCTAGCTCAGAAATATTAGGATACTTTTCTAAAAAAGCATAATAGTATTTTTCACCTTGTTCAATTCTGGTTTGTTGTAAAATTATTTCGGAAACCCAAATCTTATAAGGTTGTTTCGTTAAACGCCATGGTAAATTTCTTTTATTAACACGATACCATTCAATTAATTTTTCTGAAAATTTCAACTTTATTTTAAATTAGGTAAATAAAAATAATGAATATTACAATAGTTTTTTTATGATATAAATTTATATCTTCGCAACCTAATAATATAAACGCATTAAAATGACTAAAGCAGAAATAGTAAATAAAATTTCCTCAAATCTAGGTTTAGAAAAAAATGAAGTTTTAGCGACAGTTGAAAACTTTATGGATGAAGTAAAAGACTCCCTAAGTCAAGGAGAAAATGTATATCTCCGAGGATTTGGAAGTTTTATTGTTAAACAAAGAGCTGAAAAAACTGGCAGAAATATTCTTAAAAACACAACTATAAGAATACCAGCCCATTCCATTCCAGCTTTTAAGCCTGCTAAAGTTTTTGTTGAAGATGTGAAAAACAACAACTAATAAATTTAAATATGCCAAGCGGTAAAAAGAGAAAAAGACATAAAGTTGCTACTCATAAAAGGAAAAAGAGAAGTAGAGCAAATAGACATAAGAAAAAGTAACTTAAAAATTATTAAAGTACGTTCTTTGACATAGAAGATTTTAAACTAAATCTTCAAACGAAACAAATTAAGTTTAATTAAAACAAATTAATTGTGAATAAAGAAATTGTTATTCGATCAATTAATTCAGCAGTTGATTTTGCGGTCTTACACGACGGTAGACTCATTGAATTACAAAAAGAAAAAGATAATAGTAAATTCAATGTAGGAGATATTTTTATCGCTAAGATAAAAAAGACAATTACTGGTTTGAATGCAGCATTTGTAAATGTAGGATATGAAAAAGATGCATTTTTACATTACCATGATTTAGGCCCAAAAGTTAAAACATTACTAAAGTTTACAAAATTAGTTAGTGAAGGTAAAATCACTAATTATTCTCTTGAAAAATTTAATTTCGAAAAAGAAATAGATAAAAAAGGTAAAATTGATGATGTTCTATCTCCAAATCTTACCATTCTTGCCCAAGTTATAAAAGAGCCTATTTCAACTAAGGGACCTAGAATTAGTTCTGAACTATCCTTCGCAGGTAGGTTTTTAGTTTTAATCCCTTTCTCAAATCGTATCTCAATTTCCCAAAAAATAAAAAGTAAAAAGGAAAGAGATAGATTAAAAAAACTCATTGAAGAAAACAGGCCAAAAGGTTTTGGAGTAATTATTAGAACAGTTGCTCAAGGGAAAAAAATTGCTGAATTAGAAAAAGATCTACAAGGTTTATATAACCAATGGTTAAAACTTTGTGGAAAAATTAACGGAGCAAAAATACCATCTAGAATATTAAGTGAATTAAATAGATCCTCTTCAATTTTAAGGGATTTATTTGATGATCAGTTTAAAGGTATTTATTGTAATAATAAAGAACTTTGTTATGAGCTGAAAGATTACATTCAGCAAATTGCTCCTAAGAAGAAATCTGTAATAAAATACTATAAATCAGATAAACCAATTTTTGAACATTTCAATATTGAAAGACAGATTAAATCTGCTTTCGGTAGAACTGTTTCAATGAGCAAAGGTGCTTACCTAATTATAGAACACACAGAAGCTCTTCATGTCATTGATGTAAATAGTGGAAACCGATCAAATAAAAGTGAAAATCAAGAAGAAACTGCCCTTGAGGTTAATTTAATTGCTGCTACTGAAATAGCTAGACAATTGAGATTAAGAGATATGGGCGGAATTATTGTGGTTGATTTTATTGATATGTTAAGGCATGAAAACAGAAGAAAACTTTTCAATCATTTCAAATCTGAAATGGAATCTGACAGAGCTAAACATAAAATTCTTCCGCCTAGTAAAATAGGTTTAATTCAAATGACAAGACAAAGAGTTCGTCCTGAAATGAATATTGTAACTAAAGAAGATAATCCAAATGGGATTGGAAAAGTCGAAGCTCCAATAGTTGTCATTGATAAGATAAATAACTCTTTAGAAAAAATAATAAATAATTCTTACGTTACTAAGAGCAATTTAAAATTACATGTACACCCATTTATTGCTGCTTATCTGACAAAAGGATTATTTTCTACTCGTGTAAAATGGTTAATGAAATATAAAAAATGGATTAAAATAATTCCAAGAGATGCATATACATATTTACACTATAGATTTTTCAACATAAAGGGTAAAATTAATAATTATTAAAAGCGGCACTTTGCCGCTTTTTTTTTATCTTTTTTTAGTGAAAAACAAGTATTATAGCTATGATGAAGTTCAAAAAAAATTAGAATATTATTGTTCCTATCAGGAAAGATGTCATTATGAAGTTTTTAATAAAATAATGCAATTAAATTCAAATATTAATGATGCAAATAAAATAATAACTAAACTTATAGATGATGGATATCTAAATGAAAGTAGATTTTCGAAAGAATTTACTAGAGGAAAATTTAATCACAAAAATTGGGGCAGAATTAGAATAAGAATAGAACTTAAAAAAAGGAAAATTTCAAAAAAAAATATTGAAATCGGTCTAGATGAATTAGATGAAAATAATTATATAAAAAAATTTAATGAATTATTTGAAAGACAATTAGATAAACAAAATCATAAAATAGATATGTATTCAAAAAAGAAAATTTTTGATTATTTTAAATATAGAGGATGGGAAAATGATATGGTATTTAATAAAATAAACGCTTTAAAATGAAGAGAAACTACTTATTTATTATTGCTCTATTAACTTTTACATTCAGCTGTAATAATGAGAAAGTAGATTTAATTGTAATAAACTCAAAAATATATACTGTTAATCAAGATAATTTTATTGCAAAATCTATTGCTGTTAAAAATGGAAAAATTATTGATGTTAGTGATAAAAACTTAACCAAATTTTATAAATCAAAAGAAATTTATAATGCAAATGGAAAAACTATTCTTCCTGGTTTAATTGATTCTCATTGTCATTTTTATAATTTGGGTCTTGACCAACAAGTCGTTAATTTAAGAGAAACTAAATCATTTGAAGAGATTATCGAAAGACTAAAAATTTACGATTTAAACAATAATTCTAATGTAATAATTGGACGAGGATGGGATCAAAATGATTGGGATATAAAAAAGTTTCCAGTTAATACTGAACTAAATAAAATCTTCAAGAACAAATTAGTTGTTTTAGAAAGAATTGATGGACACGCTTACATTGTAAACGACAATGTATTAAAACTGGCAGGAATAAATAAAAACACTCTGGTTCGTGGAGGATTAGTCTTATTAAAAAATGATAAACCTACTGGAGTTTTAATAGATGGCCCAATGTCATTAGTTGATCAAGTATTACCTGACAAGACAATAAATGAAAAAATAAGTGCCTTAAAAAAAGCTGAACAAATCTGTTTTAGTCATGGGCTTACAACTGTTGATGATGCAGGATTAAGCACTGAAATTATTGATATAATTAATAGTCTTCATAAATCAGATGATTTAAAAATTAAAATATACGCTATGATAAGTGTATCAAAAAATAATATTAAAAAATTCCAAAAATCAGGAATATTAAAAACACCTAAACTAAATGTTAGATCCTTTAAAGTTTATGGAGATGGTGCATTAGGTTCTAGAGGTGCAGCGTTGAAGAAGCCATATTGTGATGATCCTCACAATTTTGGGATTTTAAGAACTGATATAAATGATTTAAAATACTATGCAAAGGAGATAGCTAAAATGGGATTCCAAATGAATACACATGCTATTGGAGATTCAACTGTTTCAATTTTACTTAATGAATACCAAAAAGTATTATCTGACATTAAAGATCCACGTTGGAGAATTGAGCACTCTCAAGTTATTGATTTAAATGAATTCCAATTATATAATGATAAAATTTTACCTTCAATTCAACCAACACATGCAACCAGTGATATGTATTGGGCATATGATAGACTAGGTGAAAGAATCGAGGGTGCATATGCCTTTAAAGATTTACTTGAAAGATCAAAAAGAGTCGCTCTTGGAACTGATTTTCCAGTAGAAAAGGTTAATCCATTCCATACGTTTTATAGCTCTGTTGAAAGGAAAGACCTATATGGATATCCAGAAAATGGTTTTCAAATGGAAAATGCGTTGACAAGAGAGGAAACACTTAAAGGTATGACAATATGGGGAGCGTATTTTAATTTTGAGGAAAATGAAAAAGGTAGCATAGAAATCGGTAAATCAGCGGATTTCATAGTAATTAATCAAAATATAATGGAAATTGATGCAGATAAAATTCCTAAAACAAAAGTTTTAAAAACATTTTTAGATGGTAAAGTAGTTTATCAAATCGATAATCTGTAGCCTAATATAAAGTTTTGTCCTGGCATCTGGACAAGATTTGTCTCCCAGTAGTATTCATCAAAAATATTATTTAAATTCAAATAAAACTCTCCTCCGTCATTAAAAGGCTTATAAATTATATTTGAGTCAAATATCCTGTAATTTGTTTTATCTGAACGTTCTGCATATCTAAAGACAAAATTTTGAGACAATTTTTTTGAATATTTGAAGGAAATTTTTGAAATAAAATTATGCTTTAATGAATTTAGGGAATACTTTGAAAAGTTTATATTATTTACATATGTATCATCTTCTAAGATTGCATATCCTAATTTTAAGTTAGTAGCATTTTTAAAATTAAAAATTAAATCGGTTTCAAAACCATTGGTTTTCAAAGACCTAATATTTGTAGCTTGCCACAAATCACTCTCATTATTTTTCACATAATCAATTATGTTTTTTGACTCTCTAGAAAAAACAGCAGCTTTTAAAATAAATATAGAAGAGTTGTATTTAAATCCGAACTCAGTTGAAACAGCACTTTCTGGTTCTAATTCAGAATTACCTATCGTTGTCCGATCACTGTAATACAAATCAGTGTATGTTGGTATTCTAAAGGTTTTTCCAAAGTTTCCATATAATTTGATCTTTTCAGAAACATTATATCCCAAATCTATTCCAGGGAATGAATTAGATGATAAATCAGAGAAGTAACTAAAAGAAATGCCTGGTGAAAGAGTTAATTTTTCATTTATAAGAGAAAAAATATGATTAACATATAAGCTTGTTATTGATCTTTTATGATTACCTAAGTTATTACTAGAAATTGAAACATTTGAAAAGTCAATACCAAATCCTGTATTTCCAATTGATGATATATAATTAAAATTTACTTCAGCTGAAATTTTATTCGTTTTATGTAGGTTTCTATAAATTGATGGATCACTTCTAACATATATATATTCATCTTGATTTCTTCTCCAATATATTTTAGGTTTAATTATTAAATTTCCCGAGCTATATCTAGAGTAAATACCTATCAGACTTGTTTGTGTCTCTTCATATTGATCAGTAGCATCTGGTGAAGCATAGAACCCATTAGCCCCGAACTTTCTATTTGATAAAGTAGCTAAAACTATTGTATTAGGATTATTCTTAGATAAACTTGATTTTAAAAATAAATTATCTGTTTTGTAATCTGTATTATATCTGTAACCATTTGATTTCTCACGAGAATAATTAATCAAACCTTTATAATTATCCTTTGATATATTGCCTCTAACAGAGTACTTAAAGTTCCCAAAAGAACCTCCAGAAATATTATTTAAAAAAGCTGAAAACTCTCCTTTTCTTGTTTTGTAAGCAGACTTAGTAACTATATTAATTGCTCCATTAAATGCATTTTGACCAAATATTCTTGCAGCAGGTCCTTTAATTATTTCTACTCTTTCAATTAATTCAATTGGAATTAGCATATTTAGAGTGTGATGACCCGTTTGTGAATCATCCATCTTCATACCATCGAGAAGCAAAAGAGTTTGATCAAACCCCCCTCCTCTTATATATAAATCTGCTTGAACCCCCCCAGCTCCTCTTCTTCTTATATCTAAGCCAACAGATTGCTGTAAAAGATCTATAATATTTGAAGCTCCACTTTTTATAATATCAGATGAACTGATAATTTCAATAGATCTAAAATTCTTTGAGAACGGTACGTTAATCTTTGAATCTGAAACTATTACTTCATCTAATTGCTGATTATTTTGAGAAAATATAGTTAATGAAAAAAAGAGCGATAATGTTAAGATATACTTCAAAAAAGTATTATTAATTAGTCAACTAATATAATAAGTTTATTTTTCTTCATTTCAATAACACCAGACTGAATTTCTAATGATGCTTCTTTATTATTTTGAACATTTAAATTTTCTGCAGAATCATTGTCAAAGCTTCCTCTAAGCTTTATTTCACCTTTTTTTAAAGTAGAAACAATTGGTGCATGATTATTTAAAATTTGAAAAGAACCTTCAGATCCAGGAAGTTGTACTGAAGAAACATCTCCAGTAAATAAAGTTTTTTCAGGACTTACAATTTCTAAAAACATAATACCTACTTAGCTTCAGCAATCATCTTTTCACCTGCTTCAATTGCTTCCTCAATTGTCCCCTTTAAGTTGAATGCTGACTCAGGAATGTGATCTAGTTCACCATCCATAATCATATTGAAACCTTTAATAGTATCTTTAATGTCAACTAAAACACCTGGAATACCTGTAAATTGTTCAGCAACATGAAAAGGTTGTGAAAGGAATCTTTGAACTCTTCTTGCTCTTGAAACCACTAACTTATCTTCTTCAGAAAGCTCTTCCAAACCAAGAATTGCAATTATATCTTGAAGCTCTTTATATTTTTGTAACATTTCCTTAACTCTCTGAGCACAATTATAATGGTCATCACCCAGTATTTCAGGAGTTAATATCCTAGAAGTAGAATCTAAAGGATCAACTGCAGGATAGATACCTAACTCAGCAATCTTTCTAGATAATACTGTTGTAGCATCTAAGTGGGAAAAAGTAGTAGCTGGTGCTGGATCTGTTAAATCATCAGCAGGAACATATACTGCTTGTACTGATGTGATTGATCCTTTTTTTGTAGATGTAATTCTTTCTTGCATAGCACCCATTTCAGTTGCAAGAGTTGGTTGATAACCAACAGCTGATGGCATTCTTCCAAGCAGTGCAGAAACCTCTGAACCAGCCTGAGTAAATCTAAATATATTATCAACAAAGAATAAAACATCTTTTCCTTGTCCATCTCCACTTCCATCTCTAAAATATTCAGCAACAGTTAAACCAGATAATGCAACTCTTGCTCTAGCTCCAGGAGGTTCATTCATTTGTCCGAAAACAAAGGTTGCTTTTGAGTTTTCTAAAGCCTTTTTATCTACTTTACTAAGATCCCAACCACCATTTTCCATGGATTCCATAAATTCTTTTCCATAGTCAATAATCCCGGATTCTAACATTTCTCTTAAAAGGTCATTTCCTTCTCTAGTTCTTTCTCCTACACCAGCAAAAACTGATAATCCTCCATGTCCTTTGGCAATGTTATTAATAAGCTCTTGAATCAATACAGTTTTACCAACACCTGCTCCTCCGAAAAGTCCGATTTTACCTCCTTTAGCGTAAGGTTCAATCAAGTCAATAACTTTAATACCGGTAAATAAGACTTCCGTTGAAGTTGACAATTGATCAAAAGGTGGTGCTTCTCTGTGAATAGGCAAACCGTTTTTGCCACTTTTAGGAAGGTCTTCCATTCCGTCGATAGCATCTCCAATTACATTAAATAGACGCCCATAAATATCTTTTCCTATTGGAATTTGTATTGGATTTCCAGTAGATAAAACTTCTGCACCTCTTTGCAAACCATCGGTTGAATCCATAGATATAGTTCTAACCATATCTTCCCCAACGTGAGATTGAACTTCTAAAACTAAAGTTGAACCATCATCCTTAGCTATTTCTAAAGAATCATAAATCTTAGGCAACTCTGTATTTGTTGAATCAAAAGTAACATCAACTACAGGGCCTATAATTTGCGAAACTTTACCAACTTTTTTTGACATAATTTTAACTTTATTGTTTTACGTAATATTAGATGTGCAAATATAGTTTAAACTAATATATTTTTTTTTAAAAAGGCACAAAAAAAAAGGCGTCAATAGACGCCTTTATTAACAATATCTGTTGATATGTGTTACGGATTTAAAGTAAACGTAACATAATACTGACTTCCAATCATACCCGAACCAGGCATCATCATATAATCCTTTCCTGTAAAGTTAGTTGCACCTACTTTTACATTACCATTAAGCTCTGGTACTTGAAAATTCATTGCAGCATCAAATGCCCATGTAGCTGGAATTTGACCAGACATAAAAGTAGAATCCCAGTAATATGAGTTATGATATCTTGCTGATACATTGAATGAAAAATCATCACTAATTTCAGTAGAACCAAACGTAAATTTAGTTCTTATCTTAGGAGTATTAAAGTAAGTATCAAAGTTTGGATCAACTTTAGATTGGTCCATTTCATTATAACTAAATGTAGCTCCAAAATCAAATTTATCATTTATGATTTTAGATTCAAGCCCTACATTAACACCCATTGTAGTAACAACTTCATCTGTATTGTTATCAACGCTAAAGATTTTAAAATCCCCTGCAGCTAAAGCAGCTAAAGCAGATCCGTTAGCAATTGAACCATAAAGTGGGACAACAACTTGTTTAGAAGCAATAAAATTATTGAATGTACTCCAGTGAGCAGCCAAATCAATAGAAACTTTTTTACCATTTAACCTATATCCAAATTCTCTAGAAATAACGTGTTGTGGCTCAACTGAGTCCAAATTTCCAGGTGTAAATGTTCCTTGAAGAAAGTCTTGAGCAATAAGACCATTATTCATAACCATATCCCCAGTAACTGTATAATTATTAAAGTTTGAACCTGTAAAAGACATTTTAAATCTGTCAATACTGTCAGGTGAAGATCCCATAAGTACAGCTGTACCCACATCTAAACCAATATACATATCTTGAGTTGAAGGATTCATAAACCCAGTTTGGTAAGAAAATCTTACGTTTTGATTTTGTGATAAAGCAACAACAGCACCTAATCTTGGAGTAAACTGGCCGTCAAAATATTGACTTTTATCATATCTCATTGAACCTGTTAATTTAACAGCTCCATCAAATAAATCTCTTTGAACCTGTGTATAAACACCTAGTTGGCTAAATTTGATTGGTGCGTCATAATCTGTAAATAATGATCCTCCTGAGTTAAGCACATATTCTCTAGCTTGAGCACCAATTTGAAGATCAAAACCACTAACAAGATCTGAAGCATTATAATTGACTTCAAAATTATTACTCTTAGAGTTATCTTTTATTGCTGCACCACCACCAGAAATTGGAGTTGTGGTTGAAGCATAATAAGCAGCTTTAAAAGCATCTGATCCAGGAACTAACATGTTTTTATCTGCCTCTCCTCTAGCAAAAGCATGAGCCATGTAGTTCATCTTAGGAGTTACATAATAATCAAACATACTTGTATCACCATAGAAAAGGATTCCACCTAACATTGAATTAACAGCAACAAGCGGATTTGGATTAACTTGCCCAAATAAGTTTAAGAAGTAATTTTGAAGGTAAGCTCCAGCCCATCCAGCTTGTATTCCACCAGGCTGAGCATTTGCAATTCTACCACCTAAAGCAGATAAATCATGAGTATTCCCTGCGTCTTCAATACTTGTGTATGCTCTTAAGCTAAGATTTTTAGTTTTATATTCAAGTCTATGTTGTTGAATACTAAAGTTTTTAAGCATATTTCTATTTGTTGCATGATACATTGTATTACCTAAACCAATTTTAGAATTTAAAATAAGTTCAGAATTTCCATTGAATCTGTAGTGGACAGCAATATCACCTTTAAAACTAGATGCAATACCATCAGTTAAATCTAATTCTGAATAACCAGTAGTTTGTAACAATTGAGAACCAAAGTAACTTGGAGCAAAACCGCCAACAATAGCAGCAATTTGGGATCCTTGTCCAGCACTAAGTAAGTTTGCCCCAACCAGACCAGGTACAACTAAAGATGTAAATGTATCGGT